>NZ_JFWX01000024.1:0-57540 GCF_000588095.1 Acinetobacter sp. 1130196
CATGGTTACTTACGGTTGCCCTGCTTTCTGAAACAGGGCAATCACTTTCAACACTCGTTGAAAATATGATTACCAAGTTTCCTTGTAGTGGTGAAATCAACTTTAAAGTAACTGATACACAAATCACTATTCAAAAGATTTTTGATTTCTATGCTGCTCAAAACCCGGAAATTGATCGTACCGATGGTGTAAGCCTCGACTTTGGTGCATGGCGTTTTAATGTCCGCGCATCAAACACTGAGCCTCTACTACGTCTCAACATTGAAAGCCGTGCAGACCGTCAAGCTCAGCCAATGCAGCATTATGTAGATGAATTGACTGGATTAATTCAGTCTTAATTTTCAAAACATAAAAAAGGATGGCTTATTGCCATCCTTTTTTTACTAATTCTTCAATAGTTGATAAGTATGATTTTTGCCATCTAGCACATCATAATTTAGACTTTTATACTGTTCTAACAGCGCCTTTTGATCGACCTCACAGTTTTCCCCAGGCAACAGAAACTTTTGATGAACTGCGTTATAGCATTGTGAAACTTGCTGAATAAATTGATAATAATTTGAGAGCGGTATACCCGACATTTGCAGTAACTTCGGTGCTACAAAACTCGCAGCAACGTACGGCTGCTTAAACGCTTTTTTACTAAGCTTGTAGTTGCTCCACACTGCAAAAGGTGTTTGATAATTTTTTAAATTTTTCCGCTCGGGATCATCTTTAAAGAAATTATAATTATCATAAACTCCTTGCAGATTTGGTAAATGATCACCAAACACCAACAAAATTGTTGGTCGATCTACTGTTTTTAAAAACTGCTTTAACTCAAGCAATTTTTGATTGGCACGTATAGTACCTGCTGTATAAGTACTCAATTTCCGCCGATCAATTTCCGATAAATTCTGACTAAACTTAAAGTCTTGTTTACCATAACGCTCATCATTATACATCGGGTGATTTTCCACCGTGATTGCATAAATAAATTTTGGCTGTTCAGGGTTTTGCTGTAAAGTGTCTTGAAGAGACTTAAAAATTAAATCGTCCGTTGCCCAACCACCTGCATTAATAAGTTGTTCTTGATCTTTTTTTGCAGCCATATTCTCCAGTGAAATAAATTTTTGAAAACCCAAATTTGGATAAACCGTGTTACGATTGTAGTAGTCGCCATAATTATTATGCATAGCAACAGTTTGATAACCCAAACTAGTTAAATAAAATGGCAAGGAATAAACTGGTTTTTTCAACTTAGATACATACAACACTTCATTTGGGTAAAAAGCAGTATTTAAGCTGGTCAATACTTCAAATTCGACATTGGCTGTCCCCCCTCCAAATGAGGGCGATAATAAATGTGTAACCTGGTTTTTATCAAAAAAGGGGGCAATATCTTGAGGTAACTTGGGATCTAGCAGCCGAGAATCCCAATACGATTCTTCCATCACTACTACAATATTTGGATACTGCTTTAATTTGCTTGATTGCACAACTTCTGTTGGCTTGCTATATTGTCGCATTATTTGTTGAATGGTCTGTTCAGACACCTTTCGGCTAGGTAACAAAACACTGGTGACATTATCTAGCAGTTTAGAAACATAAAACGTTGTAAAACCATATTCTTGAATATTTCGATAATCACCAATCCAGTTATTTCGGGTATTTGGAAAAGAATTTAAGTATATACAAAAAATTGGTTTATTTTCGCTAGTACATATACCAGTCGGATTTTTAAGAAAATTTATATAGATCAAACTACAACACAATAGACTAAAAATGATAATGTTGGGTACATATGTATGAAATGTCGCTTTACTTTCTTTACGTATAGCAATCAGCAATACCACCATGAAAACCACCATGAGGAAAAAAAGACCAATTGCAATAACCATGGGGATGCTTTCATGGCTTCAGGAACCAAGAAAATATCTTCTGGACTTAAATTGCTAAATAAATACTGCTGTTTCTTTTGATTAATAAAATTGAGAAAAATAACAATAAGTTGGCTGAGGGCTAATGCTGCATACTTCCGCCCGAATAAAATAAAAAACAGTTGAATCACTGTGTAATTAAAAAGCAAAGAGAAGCATGCTCGGTATATACTAAAATAAGTATAAAATTTACTTAAGCTCAGCTGCATATCCCATGCAACATATATACCTATGCTGGTGGAGAAAAAAGCAATAAAAATAAATAACAGTTGTTGGCGCAGAAAAACCATGACGACAAAAAGAGGCAAACAGGATTGTGGCGAATACTAGCATGAAAGTAATCACTACTACTGTAGCCTCTTTTTAGAAAAGAGCTTATCCGCGCATGAAAGCCAATATCTATTTGATATTTAGAAAAATTAAATAATCAATTTTTATATCCCTCTGGATTCTGTTTTTGCCATTTCCAGCTGTCTTGCAACATATCTTCTAAGTCATATTGAGGCTGCCAGCCTAGCTCAGCAACAGCACGGGCATTATCTGCAAATGAAGTCGCTACATCACCTGCTCGGCGTGGTGCGAATTCGAAAGCAACGGATACGCCATTGACCTGTTCAAAAGTATTTTTAACCTGTAATACTGATGAGCCATTACCCGTTCCAATATTCCATGCACGGCAACCTGTTGCTTGTAATCGATTATTTAGAGCACATAGATGTGCATTGGCTAAGTCAACGACATGAATATAATCACGCACCCCAGTACCATCTACTGTGTCATAGTCATTACCATAAATGGATAATTTTTCACGGCGGCCAACAGCAACCTGTGTAACGTAAGGCATTAAATTATTTGGAATACCTTGTGGATCTTCGCCAATACGTCCACTTTTATGTGCACCTACCGGGTTAAAATAACGAAGTAAAGCAATCGACCATTTAGAATTAGAAACAGACAGTTTTTGTAATAATTGCTCAACAATCAATTTGGTATAACCATAATTATTACTTGGCATACCTGTTGGCATTTCTTCATTTAAAGGTGACGTATTCGCTTCATCATATACTGTTGCAGATGAACTAAACACAAGTGTATAAACACTTGCTTTTTCCATTGACTTAACCAGTTGGATACTACCTGCAATATTATTATCAAAATAAATAAGGGGTTTTTCCTGGCTTTCACCAACCGCTTTTAGACCTGCAAAATGAATAACTGCATCAATTGTATGATTTTGAAATACCTGATCAAGCTCATCTGCATTACGAATATCACCCTCTACAAAAGTTAAACTTTTTTGAGTGAGTTCTTGAACTCTATTTAAAGACTCTTCTGAACTATTTGAAAGATTGTCATAAACAATAACCTCATGACCAGCATTCAAAAGCTCTACACAGGTATGTGAACCAATATAGCCAGCACCGCCAGTAACCAGAATTTTAGCCATCTATTTTTCCTAATAAAATTTTAATTAATCCACGCGTTGAAGCATCGAGTGTTGAAAGATCGTTTTGAACACCATTTAAAATCGGGAGTAACTGGTCAGCAATCTGCTTACCTTTTTCCACTCCCCACTGATCAAAGGGATTAATGTTCCAGATTACAGACTGAACAAATACTTTATGCTCATATAAAGCAATCAACATCCCTAAACTATAAGGATTAAGCTCTTTTAAAAGTAATGTTGAACTTGGCTGGTTTCCTTCATATTGCTTATAAATAGGCAAACTCTCCAGTTCTTTTGTATCTAGAGCTTCGTTACCAAAAGCCAATAAACGTGATTGTGCTAAACAGTTTGAAAGAGCAAGATGATGTTGCTCAACTAATGCTTCAGCATTTTCTACATAAGTAAAATGATCTGAATTGTAACGTTGTATAGGAGCAATAAAATCACAACTTACGGCCTGAGTTCCTTGATGGAGTAACTGATAAAAGGCATGTTGAGCATTTGGACCAACCTCACCCCATACAATCGGACAAGTATCTAATTCAACTTTTTGGCCATCACGTTGTACTGACTTACCATTAGACTCCATTTCAAGCTGCTGCAAATAAGCAGCGAAATACTTTAATCTTCCGTCATAAGGTAATACCGCATGGGTTTGGATATTTAAAAAATTATTATTCCAGACGCCTAATAATGCCATAAGCACAGGTATATTCTGCTCAAAACTTGTATTTTGGAAATGCTCATCAACAGCATGGGCACCAGCTAAAAGCTGTTGGAAACCTTCAACCCCAACTGACAATGCGATAGGTAACCCAATACACGACCAAAGGGAATAACGTCCACCAACCCAATCCCAAAGTAATAATTGATTTTCAGGAGCAATCCCCCACTCTGACATTTTTTCAGCTTTTGTTGAAACACCAATGAAATGGCTTTTTACTACTCGTTCGTGCTTTCCTAATGCTTTTTCAAGCCACTGTCGAACTGTTTGAGCATTTGATAAGGTATCAATAGTACCAAACGACTTCGAAGAAATAATAAATAAAGTTGTTTCTGGACGCAGTTGATGAAGCAATTCCGATAACTGGCTACCATCCATTGTTGATACGAAATGAACATTGAGTGGTTTAGCTGTTTTTACTTTAAAATCCGATAATGCATGGGTCACCATTTGAGGCCCTAAATCAGACCCCCCTACCCCAATATTAACGACATCTTGAATAACTTCACCTGTGGCACCACGGTATTGTCCAGCATGGATTTTTTCAACCAACGCATACATACGCTGCAATTGGTTATGGACCTTTTCAGTCAATTCCGGAAATTTAGAATATTCTAATGGTAAACGTAGAGCCCAATGCATTGCAGCACGCTGTTCGGTACAGTTGACTTTATCTTGAGAAAATAATCGTTCAATCCAGTGAGTCAATTGTTTAGTTTTTGCTAAAGCGACCAATTGCTCTAACACACTTTTAGTCACACGGTGCTTACTATAATCAAAAACCAGCTGATCGAACTTTACAGAATATTGCTGAAATCGATCAGACTCTGATGCAAATAATTCTTTTATATGTAAATTTGAATTTTTCTCAACCAAAGAATGAAGCTGTGCGATAGGGGAAACTAGCTCTTTGGGAAACTTCTCGATAGATTTACTCATAATCGACCTACTCCTTCATAAGCAAAACCTTTAGATTTCACATATGCTGGATCATAAATATTACGCCCATCCAAAATAACAGGATGCTGCATCAATTGTTGTAACCATTTAAAGTCAGGACTCCAATACTGCTTCCATGCCGTGACTAAGCATAAAGCATGTGCTCCTTGTGCTGCTTCATATTGATCAGCGCATAAGATTAGGTCTTCTCGGCTGCCATATAAAGCTGCAATTTCATCAAGAGCTTGCGGATCATGTAACCGTACTTTTACACCTTGGGCCCATAAAGCAGCCAATAAGATATGAATAGGTGAGTTATGTGTACTTGGGGTGTTCTCTTTAAATGAAGCCCCCCAAATTGCAACCGTTTTTCCACTCAAGTCACAATGATAATAATTCCACAACTTACGGAATAAAATTTCTTTTTGTTGTTCATTAATAGCCCAAACTTGTTCTAAAAGACGACTTTTCACACCCGTTTCGGAAACAGTACTAGAAAGTGTTAAAATATCATGTGAAAAATTTTCACCCCCAAACCCAACACCTGCCGACAAGTAGGCTGCACCAATACGTGTGTCAGCAGCAATACCATGCTTTACATTCGCAATATCTATACCCAACTTCTCAGCAACTAGAGCAAGGTCATTCATATAACTAATTCTAGTTGCTAACATGCCTGAAATGCTGAGCTTAGTAAATTCGGCATCTAAAATCGGCATGAATAAATATTGATAGCTAAAACGGAAGAATGGACGCAATAACTCTTGCATTATGTCTTGAGCATAGCTTGATTCAACACCAACAATGACATGTTTTACATTGAGTACACTATTAATTGCATTACCCTCCTGAATCACGTCAGGGAAATAGACCCACTCGTCTTTAGGTAAATGTTGCTTTAATTTTTCTGTACCATGTAAACCAAAAGTTGAGCCATTAACCATTAACCTCGGATGAACAATTGGACGTTCACTTAACTTCTCAACCGTTTTTAAGGCAAGTTCTATTTGTGTTGGGCTAAAACAAAATAAATAAACTTCAATATCTAAAGGAATTTGAGAAAAAGGACTTTCTGTTAAAAAACCCGCCTTTCTTTGTTTATTTAAATAATGATTAACTTCTTGATCTTGATATGAAAGTACAGATATATTTTCTTCACAGGTGACACTTGTACACCAATAGATCTGATTACCATATTCAGCTAGTAACGCTGCCATTACACCAGCGTGCAAGGTGGTTCCAAATACCGCGATTTTCATTGTACACCTGATTTTAATATTATATAGAATTCTCTTCCCATTATGGGAAGAGAATATGTTGAACAGCTCAAATATTCATTATTTTTTACAAATACTTAAGTTGAGCTACAAAATTTATAATTTAAGTTCTTGAATCAACTGTTTAAAATCATTGCCTAATTTAGGATGTTCTATGCCATAGTGAAGTACGGCTTTTAAATAACCAAGCTTACTACCACAGTCAAAGGTTTGTCCCTGCATACGATAGGCTTCCACTACATCAGTTTGTTGCAGCATCGCAATTGCATCTGTTAACTGAATTTCATTACCCGCACCCTTCGGTGTATTTTCGAGTAATTGCATAATTTTTGCAGGCAAAACATAACGACCAACAACAGATAAATTGGACGGTGCAGAACCCACTGCAGGTTTTTCAATAATGCCCTGCATAGCGATGCTTTCGCCTTCATTTGGACTTTGTGCAACATCAACAATACCGTATTGATCTACTAAGTGATTAGGAACTGCTTCTACCATAATTTGTGCCGCCTGACATTCATTATAACGAGAAATCATACGCGACAAATCATTCTGCCCTGAGCTATCTTTCACCAATACATCTGGTAATAACACAGCAAAATCATCTTGCCCTACTACACTTTTCGCACATAAAACCGCATGCCCTAAACCTAAAGGTTGAGGTTGTCTTACGCTTACCACACTCACATGAGCAGGAACGATTTGGGTAATCTCTGCAAGTAAATCAAATTTTTTCTTTTGCTCTAGAGTAGTCTCCAACTCAAAGTTCCGATCAAAATAGTTTTCAATCGATGCTTTTGAAGAGTGAGTTACCAAAATAATTTGTTCAACTCCAGCTTCCACCGCTTCACGGACGACATATTCAATGGCTGGGCGGTCAACTACCGTAACCATTTCTTTTGGGATTGACTTACTTGCGGGTAAAAAACGTGTACCTAAACCAGCTACTGGTAAAACTGCTTTTTTGATCATAAGAAATATTTCAAGATATAAAATTTACTTTACAGATGAGTCGACATTTTCTTGGACGTCATTACCTTTAAATAAAGATGGTCCTACATGCCCTGGTGCATTAATACCTTCGCGTCTTAACATCACTTTGACTGTTTTAAACATGATTTTAAAATCAACCCAAACACTATGATTGTCTACATACCAAACGTCACATTTAAACCGTTCTTCATAATCCAGTTCATTACGTCCACTGACCTGAGCTAAACCAGTCATTCCAGGACGTACTTCTAAGCGACGTGCTTGTTCTGGTGAATATAAAGCGACAAAGTCTTTTAACATTGGACGAGGACCCACCACACTCATATCACCTTTTAAGACATTAATAAGCTGTGGCATTTCATCTAAGCTAGTAGAACGCAACTTCTGCCCAAATGGAGTAATACGAGCCTCATCTGGCAATGGATTCCCCTGCGCGTCAAAGGCATCCTTCATCGAACGGAACTTAATCATTTTAAATAATTTTCCGTCCTTCCCAGGTCGTTCTTGATAAAAGAATATAGGCGAACCTAAATTTTTACGGACCTTATAAGCAACTATCAGAAATATTGGCGACAGTACGGTTAGAGCTATTAAAGAAATGACTATGTCTACTAAACGTTTCATATTTTCATTCACTCATTTTTTAATATCTTTACGAAGAAAGGTATTATAAATTTTACCTAGCATATTTGCTGGCAACAGTCTAAACGCAGACCGTATCAGAAACAGCATATTAGCATATACAGGATTTTGTAACTTTAGTTGTTTTTTTAAATCTAGTAACTGTTTTTCACTTTTAATATATTGGAAACCTTTACGTCGTGCGTGCATACCATTACCAACACGAGCATATAGAAGGACGTCAGGTAAGTTCGCAACTTTATAATTATTACCAATTACACGTAACCATAAGTTGTAGTCTTCCATAAATAAATGATGCTGATAACCTCCGAGAGATAAAATAACATCACGCTTGTACACGACGGTCATATGGTTAAAGGGACAACGTTTTTGTGCAAATTTTTTAATCTCGTCATGTGTTAAAGGCACAGACTTGATTACATCGGCATCAGCAATATCTTGATTAAATTCAATTACTTGAGAACCAAACAAAATAACATCCGGATTTTGCTCTATGAAAGCAAGTTGTTTTTCAAACCGATCAGATGTACAAATATCATCAGTATCCATACGAAAAACCCAATCAGCACTACACTGTTTTAGCCCTTCATTTAATGCCTTACCAAGCCCTACGTTTTGCGGTAACGCAACTACTTTTAGTTTTTCACCGATTTTAACTTGCCACTCCTGTACAGAAGTTGTGAGTTGCTCACCAATAGGCCCATCTAAAACTAAAACTATTTCACTTGGCTTCAAGCTCTGATTATCCCAAATGCTTTCAAAACACTTTTCTAGATATTCAGGTTTTTCTTTATGATATAGAGATAATAGAACCGAAAACATACAATTTTAACCTTCCAAAACCTTTTCAATCCAAACTTTTAAGATCTGTTCAGGTTGATATTTTTTAGCATTGATCAATGAATTTTGTGAGAATTGCACCAACATATCTGGAGAGGAAGCAAGTTGTAAAATCGCATCTGCCAATGCCTCAATATTTTGGTTCTCAACCAACAAGCCATTTTTATGATTTTGAATAACATCGCTTGGTCCAAAGGGACAATCATAAGAAACTATAGGTAACCCGAAACTCTGCGCCTCTACTAAAACCATAGGTAAACCTTCATACTTAGACGACATTACAAAAAAGTCTGATTGTCTATATACCTCTTGCACATTTGATGTACTTCCTTTCAAAATAACGCGCTGTAGAGAGTTCTCCTCAATATAATCTTGTAGCATTTTTTTGTGTTCACCTTCACCATAAATATTAAGGTGCCACTCTGGTATTATTTGATATATTTTTTTCCAAGCTTTCAATAAATGAAGGTAATTTTTCTGATCGGTTAAACGGCCTATGGTTACAATTTGTTTTCTACTCAGCGGAGATTCCGAGACAATAGGGAAGGGTGAAAAATTGGGAATAACAATAACTTTAGAATGAAATTTATTAAATTGTTCTTTATCCTTTTGGGTTAAAGTAACAACCTGATCAACCCACTTGTAAAAGAATTTACTTAAGACTTGAACTTTTTTAGGACGACTAACAAAAGAGACATGCTCTAATATAACCAATTTTTTGATTTTAGGTAAAAGAGTACATAATAAAGATAACTTACCCATATTATGTACAATCACAATATCATAAGAGTGAAGAGAAAGATGTATCTTTAATTTTTTATAAAATTCAAAGAAGTTACCCGAAATTGCCACTACATTTACATTATCAGAAACTGGATAAGCTGTATTACTTTTAATTGATTCTCTATTTAAGAGAGTAACCTCATAATTAGTCATGAGTGATAATTTATTTGCCAGTTCAATGGCAACACGTTCAGTTCCAGATTTGTTCTTTAAAGAATTAATTATAAACAGTATTTTCACAAAGATCTCACAATCAGTATAAAGGAGAAAAGTAAGAATCTGCCAAGTATTCTGCCACCTGAAAATTCCATGATATAAAACCAACTAGGATAAAATAAAATAAAAGTGACAGGAATAAAATCATTTTACTAAAACGTTTATAAATAAAATAAGGCATAAGAAATATTTCAATAAATAAAAACACATTAGATAGACGCCCACTTAAAATTGCAAAATCAAAAAATGCAATCCGAATCGCCAAGCCTATTGTGAAAATAAAAATCATGTATATAAGAAATTTATCATTTAAATCTTTTTTATTCATAAAAAGAAGGATAAAAATAAATTCTATATAAAATTTAATATTAGCTAATCCCAAAAGACTAACACTTTCAGCATAATCTGTATTAGCATATGATTGCAGCCTACTAAAAAAAGATAAAGCCAAAGGTAAAAATACTACACGAGAAAATATAATACCCAACAAAAGAATAGATATCATATATATCTTAAAATTCAACGGCTTATTTTCTTCAAAAAAATATTTATAGATCAACAAAAAAACGAATAAAAATAAAATATAAACTATAACTGTTTGATGAAACAGAACTGCTAAAGAAAAAAATAATATTGCTAATAATTTCTTATTTTCCAAATATAGAAAGCTCGCATATACTACTACAGGAACAGCAAAACCTTGACGAATTTGCATAAATTGTTGCATCAAAAAAAAACCTGTTGGCAAATAAAAACACATCACATAAATAAATTTTAATTTAATAATATCACTTGTTTTATATATAAAATAAAAAGTTAGTAATGAAAAAATTGTAAATAAAACCACCTCACTATTTGAAAATAATGAAATAATTTTTGAATATAATCCCCAACCAACTTCAACCCCAGTTCTAGAGTAAAAATCGCTATAATTCATTAAATCATAGGAATCAACATTCTTAAAAATAAAGTAATAAGTATAGGTATCATTAGTATTACCTCTCATGCCGACTATTAAAGAAAATATAGATGATATAATTAAAAAAATTATCGTATTCAATCTAAGTCTTAAATTCACTAATCACTACCTTGATTTAAATAGAATTAAATTATTTTTTAAAAAAAAGAAATAATTCAATAAGATTAAAATTAACGAGAGTAAAAACTATATAGTGCTTCCAACCTAGCTTAGACTTACGATAATCCGCCAATTCTAAAAAACCGCCTTGCTTAAACTGCTGAAAAAATAAATTTACTTTATCTTTTGGCAATGTAGATTTTAATAAATTAATAAGAGCAATTATTTTAATACGTGTAATATAAATTTCTACACTTTTTTTATAATCTAAATCCTTAGATTTCCTAAAATTTAAATTTAAATTATCAATAATTTTTATCATACTTCGGTGATGAAAAGTATAATATTCACTATTTTTTCTTCGACTTAATGAACCTTCTCTAATAATATAATTATAACAAATAGCATCTATATGTGTAATATTCTTACATTTTTCAAATAACCTCAACTCAAAATCAAAATCTTCACTAAGTACATCTTCTAAAAAATAAATAGAATTCTCTATTAAAATTGATTTCTTAACTATAAAACAACATGCTGAATGCCCAATATCATAATTTTCAATATAATTTCTACCATTTACAACTACATTAATTGGTCTATTCTTAACATTTACCACTTTAATTTTATTAGTCTTAACGTACGTTTCCTTTACACCAAAACCCAATAAATCCAAATCATCATTTAATTTTGACATCACCTTAGATAGAGATCCTTTCTCCATTATATCATCTGCATCAAAAAACCAAATATAATCACCTTTAGCTTTTTCTATGCCAAAATTTCTAGCACTACCTAATCCTCCATTTTCTTTTGAATAGATATTTAATGTAATACCAGGAACTCCTTTAGAAAATTGCTCCACCGACTCAAGAGTTTTATCACTAGACCCATCATTAACAACTATTAACTCAATATTATTAAAATCAACAGGCTGATTAACCATAGAGACTAGTGTATTTATAATGTAATTTTCCGCATTAAATGCAGGAATAACTATTGATAATTTTTTCATTTTAAATACCAACTTCTAAATTCATTCATGAAAAATATAGGACTTGAAATACAAAATAGAAAACACTACAAGCAACATTAAATATAAAGAATATTAGAGTTGCCATTATTTTATTAGTTCTAAAAACTGAATTCATATATACACCTTGACTATCTAAAGAAATTTCTTAATTTTAAAATAGCTATATAAATCAAAGTACAGTATTTTAACAAAAAAACCTTGTAACTTATTTTATAATTAAGTTTAATATTACCTACCTCATTTAAAGCAAAAAAATAAATACTAAAAAAGCTTTGCTCTCTATCAATCATTGTTGATATTTTTTGGGCTAAAAATTGATTATAGATAATAGAGTAAAGTGGGGCTTCACTTGTTGGAATAAATTTTTTTATCCCTAAGTCAATTCCTTTTAAAAGTGGTTCAGGATAACCACTCCTTATTGAACTGCCATCTCGATGCCTATAACAAACTAGTTCCTTTTTCATTTCAAAAATTTCACAACCATCTGTAAAATAGTAAATTTTTGGAAAAAGCAACTTATCCTCCATATATACATTAGCATCAAATTGAAATTTGTTTAAAACATCTTTTCTAATAACCCTCAACCAAGGATACCAATAAGCTTGTAAAAACAATTTCTCACGATAAAGTTCATTATTAATTGAAACTTTATTTTCCTTCACAAAACACATACTATCAATATAGCCTTGATCTTCAGTATATTGTTTAGCATTAAAATGAATTATTTCTACATTTTTCTCATTTATAACTTTCATTAATTCATAAAAATAGTTTGGCAATAAATAATCGTCTGAATCCAAAAATCCAACATACTCACCCTTTGCTATTTTTAATGCATTATTTCTAGCAACACTTTGACCTTGGTTTTTTTGATCAATAAAAACAAATTGATTTTCAAAATGAGGATATTTTTGAGCAATATAATTACGTGCTAAAGCCATAGATGTATCAGGTGTACCATCATTAACCAAAATAATCTCTACGCCACTGATCAATTGATTACATATACTCTCAATACACTCAACAATATATTCTTCTACTTTATATATAGGAACAATTACACTTAAAATTATCATTAGTTGTACTCTTTTCTATAAGTGGAAGGTAAAAAAATTCTCTTTTGAACATCGAGTATGATTCTATCTTTATAAAAATAGTTAAATATAGAAAATGACATAATTTCTGTAGTTAAAATGGCAAAAACTGCACCATTTAAGCCCCAAAAATGAACAGAAACAGCTGTTAGCATGATATTAAATACAACTAAACAAAGTGTTTTTTTCTTCAAATAGTCATATGCATTAAATTTCAATAAGTACTTCTCCGCAATTGTGGAAAGCCCTGAAAATAACGTAACAAATACTGTAAATATTAGAATATTATTTACACTTGTATATTGCTTGCCATATAACCATTCAATAATATAATGTCCTGTTAAAGAAAAAATAACCATTACTAGCGAACATATTAAGATAATAACCAAACTTAGCTTAGCAACCATATTTTGACTTTTTTCAAAATCCTTCTCAACATAAATCTGTGTAAAATATGAAGAAATTATTGCAACCAAAACAAAATAGAAACTATTCCCCAATGTCATTGCTACAGTATAAATACCCAAATCATATTGCGACTCAACACCTAGAAATAACTGCGATGTTTTTGTAAAAATTGCAACCGAAAGTGAGTAGAAAGCAAGTTTACGCCCCACACCCAACATAAATTTTCGATAACGCTTAAATTTTTCTACTACAATATCACTTTCACTCACTTTTTTCCGTGCATACAAATATTTTCTAATAAAAAAAGGTACTAAGGTAATCATTATTATCGGAACACATAATAACTCTACTGCTAGCTGAAATTTTGCAATGCAATATCTTATAATTAATGAAATAATTAAAGCTAAAATATTACAATATGCATTTATTTTAGATTGCAAAATTGCATTAAAATATATTGAATATACATCATGAACAGCAAAATAAATCGCTACACTTGTCGCAAGTGAAAATACAAAAGTTAAATAATCAGCAAAATAATAAATATAAAACAATGTAAAAGATGAAAAAGCAAGATACAGAATGTCTCTAATTATTTTTGTGGAATCAATTATATATTCACCTAATTTTCTGTTTTTAGAGGTTTTTTGAAAAATAATATTTTCCGATCCAAACATTGCAATCGTTTGAATAATAGAAAAAATTGAACTTGCAAAAGTTAATTTTCCAAAATTTTCAGGGCCTATATACTTTGCAACAAATGAAGTAACAAAGATTAAACCAAAAATTGAAATGAGTTTTTCAGACATCATCCAAACAGAATTGACAAATACTTTGTTCTTTAACTTCCCGATTAATACCATTGCTATAGTCTTAAATCTGCATCTACTTTATTAAGAACATGCTTTAAATCATAAAGCACATGCTTTTTTTTACCTAAAGAATGAAAGTCTTCAGTACTCATTACCTTAAACTGATCATGTGCAACTGCAATTACGATAGCGTCATACCGACCTTGTTTTAATTCCATGATTGGAGCTAACCCATACTCTGCTTCAACCTCAGCACTATCTACCCAAGGATCATAGATATCAAGATCTAAATCGTATTCTTTTAGTGCTTTAACCATATCTACAATCTTAGTATTTCGTATATCTGGGCAGTTCTCTTTAAAACTCAAACCTAAAATTAATATACGAGCACCAACAACTTGGATACGTTTCTTTACCATTTCTTTGATCAATTGGGTTGCAACATATTCACCCATACGATCATTTAAGCGACGAGCTGCCAAAATAATTTCTGGATGTAAACCAATTGACTCTGCTTTATGCGTTAAATAATACGGATCAACACCAATACAATGACCACCAACTAAACCAGGTCTAAAGTTTAAAAAATTCCATTTTGTACCTGCTGCCTTGAGTACATCTTCTGTATCGATACCCATTTTATTAAAAATCAGAGCCAACTCATTGATTAAAGCGATATTCACATCTCTTTGTGTATTTTCAATGACTTTAGCAGCCTCAGCGACTTTGATACTCGGGGCCTTATGTGTCCCCGCCTCAATAATTAAATTATATACTTGATCAACATAGTCAGTGACCTCTGGAGTCGAACCTGAGGTAATTTTTAAAATATTAGTGACACGTCGTTGTTTATCACCAGGATTAATACGTTCTGGACTATAACCAACAAAGAAATCTTTATTAAAATTTAAACCGGAATGTTTTTCTAATTCGGGTATACAAACCTCTTCTGTCGCACCAGGATAAACCGTTGACTCATAAACAACGATATCGCCTTTTTTTAGAACTTTAGCAATGCTTTGGGATGCTTTTATGAGAGGGGTCAAGTCAGGTTGTTTAAAATCGTCAATGGGTGTTGGCACAGTGACAATAAAAAAGTTTATATTCTGTAAGTCTTGAATATGTGCTGTATACGATAAATGCTGTACGTGTTTTAACTCTTCAGAAGTCACTTCTAATGTATGGTCATATCCGTTTTTTAACTCTAATATCCGATTTTCATTTATATCAAATCCGATTGTAGGTTTATGTTTACCAAATTCAACTGCCAAAGGTAATCCAACATACCCTAAGCCGATAATTGCTATTTTTAGTTGCTCAAGTTGAAACATATATAAAACCTAACCATTTAATTTTAAATGGAGAAACATCATGGATACGACCTACTACGTTAATATAGCAGACTTTAAACAAAATTTTCTCGAAATATACAATCACTGCTTGGCAAATAAAGTATGATTTGGGTTAATTATAGACTACAATCCAATGTCTTCATGCAAAGTATCATTGGATTACAAACAATAAAGGGTTTGAATGTGAAGCACCAAAGCACATTATTATTTTTAGCCATTTCACTTTCGTTTACAGGATGTGCAGTCACCTCA
Organism: Acinetobacter sp. 1130196; assembly: GCF_000588095.1. NCBI lineage: Bacteria > Pseudomonadati > Pseudomonadota > Gammaproteobacteria > Moraxellales > Moraxellaceae > Acinetobacter > Acinetobacter sp. 1130196. Next base: position 15,813 of record NZ_JFWX01000024.1, read on the forward strand.
GGCTTACAAACTTACGACTTACCTGAACAAGGTACTTTTAAAACAGAACAAGGCGCAGAGGTTTCTGTTGTTCAACTCACCCAAAACAATATTCCAAAGATTAGTTCTGAGGCTTTGCGTCCACAAGGAAATATAAGCGCCTTATTTAATACTCCTTTTTATCAATACCGCTTAAGTGCTGGGGATGTTTTATCTATTCAGCTTTGGGCTTATCCTGAAATTACTCCTCCTATTCAAGGTGCCTCTACTGATATTAAAGCATTTGGATACCCTATTGATTCTGCAGGAAATGTACAGTTACCACTTGTAGGCCAAGTTCACATTGCAGGGAAAACACTGGCTGAGACCAATAAATATTTACGAAGTCAATTTGCTAAGTATTTAAAAACACCTGATGTTGTAGTTCGCGTGTTGTCATATCAAGCTAAACGCTATTTTGTTAATGGTCAGGTTATGAAAAGTGGACAATACACTTTAGATGATCAACCAATTAGTATTTATACAGCCTTAAGTATGGCTGGAGGGGTAAATCAAGAGTCTGGTGATAATACTGATATTCAACTCATTCGTAATGGCGAAGTTTATAATTTAAATGTCGTTGCACTTGAGAAACAAGGTTATTCACTACACAAATTATTAGTCCAACCCAATGATACAATTTATGTAAATACTAAACAAAATCAAAAACTCTATGTTATGGGTGAGTCTAATAAAAGTTCAGCAATTCCATTACGAGATCAGGGAATGACCCTAAGTGATGTATTGGGCGAGAGTGAAGGTGTTAATCCATACTCGGCAAGTGCAGCTCGTATTTATGTCATGCGTACAGATTTACAAACAAAAAGATCAACAATCTATCAGCTCAATTTGAGTAGTATTGGTAACCTTGCATTATCTAATCAATTCCAAATGCAAAAAAATGATATTGTTTATATTGATGCAACTGGTTTAACACGCTGGCAGCGTATTATGAACCAGATTGTACCATTCTCAAGTGCACTTTATACCTTTGATCAATTGGGTAAAAACTAGAATGCAGTTACAAAATATCTTAGTAGTCTGTGTAGGTAATATTTGCCGCAGTCCAATGGCAGAATACTTTTTAAAGGCCCAACATCCTACATTAAATATCTCATCTGCTGGTATTTCAGCCCTAGTAGGTCATACTGCAGATGACAAAGCGATTCATTGTATGGATCAGTTGAATATTGATATGAGACCACACGTGGCTCGCCAGCTCAGTGCTGAATTGATCAAACAAAATGATTTGATTTTAGTAATGAGCAATAATCAGCAAAAGCATATTGAACAAACTTGGCCATTTGCTAAGGGTAAAATTTTTAGGCTTGGCCATTGGCAAGGGCAAAATATACCTGACCCCTATCAGCATGACCAAGCTTTTTTTGATCAGACTTGCCGCAACATTCAAAGCTATGTGCAAGATTGGCGCACTCAATTATAATTGTATATTAGTTGTAAATTTATGAACCAAAACTCTAAAACTAGCGAAGATAGCATCGATTTAAAAGAGTTATTCTTTTCATTGATTGCACAGTGGAAAATCATAGCATGCTGCGTGGTCTTAAGTTTAATTTGTGCCTTGCTATACTTACGGATAACGCCAGATACTTATTCTGTAGATGCAATGGTACAAGTTGAGGACAGTAAAGGCGCTGCCTCTGCTGCTTTGCTTGGTGACCTTTCTAAAGTCAGTGGAGGTCTATCTCAAAAATCACCAGCTGATCCAGAAATAGAGATTCTTCGTTCTAGAATGGTTTTAGGACAAGTCATCCAGAACCTTAATCTTGATATTAACGTCAAAGATAACCAATCAGGATTGATCGACAAGTTAATTTCACAAGATAAGAGTAGACTTGAGTATCGTCATGAATCTGTACTGTACAGTAATCAAAATAATAATTTGATTATACGAGAACTTAAAGTACCTGAATATTATTTAGATAAACCCTTAAAGTTAGAGTTCAAAGGTGCAAATCAATTCACTTTAACATACAAAGATCAAGTTGTATTTAATGGTCAATTAAACAAAAAAAATATACTAAATACAAATAGAGGTCTTTGGCAGGTACAACTTAATGCTCAAGGTAACCTGAAAGAACAAAGCTATACTTTAACTAAACTCGCTCTACCAACAGCCGTTAAAAATTTTAATGATATCTATAGTGTTGCTGAAAAAGGTAAAGTGACTGGTGTTATTGGTTTAAATTATCTAGGTCAAGATCCTGAGCACATTACACAAGTACTAAATAATGTTCTAACTGTTTATCACCAACAAAACATTGAGCGAAAGTCTTTAGAATCTAAACAAACTTTAGCTTTTCTTGAGAAACAATTACCAGAGCTTCGAAAGCAGCTAGAAGATTCTGAGATCAAGTTTAACCAATTTCGTGAAAAGTATAAAACAGTCGATGTAAATGCTGAGTCGGAGCTATTACTTAAGCAAAATATTGATTTAGAAAAGCTTAAAATCGAGCTACAACAGAAACAAGCTGAGCTTTCTGCTAAATATACCAATGATCATCCATTAATCCGTCAAATCGATGCACAAATTACAGAGATTAATAAAAAGATTGCTGATCTTAATAATCGTTTAACTCAACTTCCTGAAACACAACGTTTATATTTACAACTATATCGTGATGTAAAAGTAAACACAGAGCTCTATACGTCGTTACTAAACAGTTATCAACAGCTTAAAATTGCTAATGCAGGTGAGATTGGTAATGTTCGCATTATTGATACTGCTGTAGAACCTGTTAAACCTATTAAACCTAAGAAATTAATTGTTCTAATACTTTCTATTTTTGTTGGTGGTTTTATCGGTGTATTAATTGCATTATTACGTAATATGATGCGTAGCGGAGTTAATGATTCAACTCAAATTGAAAATGAATTAGATTTACCAGTTTATGCGACTGTACCTCGTTCTCCTATTCAAGAAACTCGTATGAATATCTTGAAAAAGAAAAAGAGTATTCCTATTTTGGCAGTTAAAAGTAGTGATGATATTGCGATTGAAAGTTTGCGTAGTATTCGTACAGCCATTCACTTCGCTTTAACCTCAGCAAAAAATAATATTATTATGATTGCTGGCCCGTCTCCAGAAGTCGGTAAATCATTTATTTCAACTAACTTAGCGACTATTTTCGCACAAGGGAATAAACGTGTATTACTGATTGATGCTGATATGCGTCGTGGTTATATGCATAAATACTTCGATGTTGACGTAAAACCTGGTCTTTCTGAATTACTAAGTGGCCAAGCTGACTTGACACAAGTTTTACATAAAACGCAAGTTGCGAATCTCGACGTGATTACCCGTGGTAAGAGTCCAACTAACCCTTCAGAAATATTGAGCTCTACACAGTTCAAAGACTTACTAGAGAAGTTCCAAACGCAATATGACCATATCATTATTGATACTCCACCAGTGCTTGCGGTAACTGACGGCATTATTATTTCTCAATACACTGGTGTGAACTTAATTGTTGCTCGTTATGCTAAGTCTCACATGAAAGAGCTTGAATTAACAGTTAATCGCTTTGAACAAGCTGGTGTTAAGGTGAATGGCTTTATCCTTAACGATATTCAACGCTCTAGTGGCGGTGGATATGGCTATAACTATGCTTATGCCTATAAGGCGCAAAAAGAAGATTAATTAAGAGTTTTTTAAAAAAGCCGGATCAAATGATCTGGCTTTTTTATTTGATTTTTTAAGTTTCACCAAATTAAAACTAACTAAAATATATAAAAAAACCACTCGTTTTTTTTGTTAAACATTCTATGCTTAAGTCGAAGCATGCTAAGATCGAAGCAGCCTTTTAGACTCAAATGATTATTTTTGGAACCTTTTATGAGTAAAGCCTTACCCATTGCTGTCGCTGTAGTTTTAGGCGGTGCTGCACTTGTACCTGTATATTATGCAACTCAACATCCGACCACAGAAGTCGGACGTAAAGCAGACAAAAATGCTTCTCCAATTCAAAAAATCAGTTATGTTCTTGGTTATGAAGTTGCGCAACAAACTCCTCCAGAATTGGACACTAAGGCCTTTGTTCAAGGGATCCATGATGCTCGTGGCAAGCAACCAAGTGCTTATACTCAAGAAGATTTAAAAGCAGCTGTTGCAGCTTATGAAAAAGAGTTACAACAAAAAATGCAGCATCAAGATAAACAAGAGCACGCGGGTACAGCCTCTGAATCTGCAGACGCACAGTTCCTTGCAGAAAACAAAACTAAAGCTGGAGTAAAAACTACAGCATCAGGCTTGCAATATATCATTACGAAAGAAGGTACCGGTAAACAGCCAACAGCCCAGTCCGTTGTTAAAGTACATTATGAAGGCCGTTTAATTAATGGTCAGGTTTTTGATAGTTCCTATAAACGTGGTCAGCCTGTTGAATTCCCACTTAATCAGGTCATTCCGGGTTGGACTGAAGGTCTTCAGCTCATGAAAGAAGGCGGAAAAGCGACTTTCTTTATTCCATCAAATCTTGCATACGGTCCACAAGAACTTCCGGGGATCCCAGCAAACAGTACACTGATTTTTGATGTTGAACTCATTTCAGTGAAATAATAACAATCCAGGAGAGTCATAATACTCTCCTGTTTTTTTGGAAAAAGGCATGAAAAAAATCAGTTTGGTTATTGCTGCATCAACAATGAGTTTATCTGTTATTGCCGCGACACCTGTATCAAATAAAAGCCCAGCAAAAGACCAGTTTAGTTATAGTTATGGCTATTTAATGGGTCGTAATAATACTGATGCATTAACAGATTTAAATCTTGATATCTTTTATCAAGGTCTTCAAGAAGGTGCACAGAAAAAAACTGCACGCCTGACAGACGAAGAAATGGCTAAAGCAATTAATGAGTATAAGAAAACTTTAGAAGCTAAACAGCTCGTTGAGTTTCAAAAACTAGGGCAACAAAATGCTCAGGCTGGCGCTGCTTTTCTCGCTGAGAATGCGAAAAAATCTGGTGTGATTACAACTAAATCAGGTTTGCAATATCAGGTATTAAAAGAAGGTTCTGGTAAAACACCTAAAGCTACTTCGCGCGTAAAAGTCAACTATGAAGGTCGTTTACTTGACGGGACTGTTTTTGATAGCTCAATTGCACGCAATCATCCTGTAGATTTCCAATTAAATCAGGTTATTGCCGGCTGGACAGAAGGCTTACAAACAATGAAAGAAGGTGGTAAAACCCGTTTCTTCATTCCAGCTAAACTTGCTTATGGTGAAGTAGGTGCTGGTGATAGTATCGGTCCAAATAGTACGTTAATTTTTGATATTGAATTGCTACAAGTTTTGCCAAAGTAATCCTCTAAAATATAAAAAAAGCGATCTAAATTGATCGCTTTTTTATTTTAGTGTTTTAAATCTCTTGGTCTAAAGCCACTAACCAGTAAGCCAATTAAGTAAGCGATTACGCCTACTACGCATAGACCTGCGACCTCAGCAATGCGGATCCATTGAGAAAGCTCGCCGTTATACCAATTTAACCCAAACCAAAGCGCTGCGATCATGGCAAGGTTTGCCAATCCATATTGAAGAATCAGTTTTTTCCAATGTGAGCCGAATCGAAAAATATTACGCTTATGTAGATAGAAGTAGAGCAAACCAGCATTTACCAAAGCTGAACCAGAAGATGCCAACGCAAGCGCCATATGTTCAGCCTGCCAATGGATTAGTTTAAAGAATCCAATAAATACAACGTTTAAAATAGCATTTGCGGCAACAGACATTAAACCCACACGAACTGGTGTTTTAGTATCTTGCTGAGCATAGAAACCCGGTGCAAATACCTTAATTAACATAAAGGAAATTACACCAGCACTCATACATTGCAATGCAAGTGCAGTCATTTGAGTGTCATGTAGGTCAAACTCACCACGTTGGAATAGAGCCTGAATAATCGGTGTAGAAAGCATAAATAAGGCAATACTTGCTGGTAATCCCACCAATACAATAACTTTTGCTGCCCAGTCGATCATACCGCGGAACTTTTCTTGATCTTGCTCAGCATGGCGTGCTGAAAGCGAAGGTAAAATCACTGTACCAATCGCAACACCAATTAAACCTAAAGGTAGTTCTGTCATACGCTCAGCACTATAGAGCCAAGATACCGAACCATCTTGCATGAAAGATGCCCAAATTGTATTTAACAACAGGTTAATCTGAGTTACAGATACGCCAAATAATGCAGGAAGCATTAATTTTAAAATACGTTCTACACCCTCGTGTTTAAAATCAACTTTAGGTGGAATTAGGAGGTTTTTACGCCATAACTCAGGAATTTGTACAGCTAACTGTAAAATACCCGCTGCTACAACTGACCATCCTAATGCTTTAATTGGCTCAGCCATATATGGCGTAAGCCACCATGCGCCAGCAATCATTGCTACATTGAGCAATACAGGTGAAAAAGCTGGGGAAGCAAAAGAACCATAACTGTTTAAGATACTGCTAGCAAAAGCAGTCAATGACATAAACATTAAATATGGAATAGTCAGACGAAACATACTGACCGCTAAATCGAACTTTTCAGGGTCATTATGGAAGCCCGGCGCATACATATAGATGATCGCCGGAGCTAACACCATAGCCACAAAAGTGAGTAAGGTCATGACCGTGAGTAAGCAACCAAATACCCGACTAATCAGGATTTGTACTTCAGCATGTGCTCGGCCTGTTTTATATTCGGTTAGTACCGGAATAAAAGCCTGAGAAAAAGCTCCTTCGGCAAACAATCGTCGAAAGAAATTGGGAATACGAAAAGCCACAACGAAGGTATCGAAATCTTTACCCGCACCAAACACGTTGAGCAATACGACATCTCGTACCAACCCCAACACACGTGACAACATCGTCATCGCACTGACAATAAAAGTCGATCGCCATAATGCCATCGTACTCACCTACAGCTATATATTCGAAAGTCGCTATTGTAATGAAACTAGAAAATCTTTTCGTTGTGAAATGATGAATGAACTCAAGTTTTTTTCTGTGTTAACAGTTGTCTAAAATGCTGCCATTTAAAATAAGGACCCGGATCGGTTTTTCGGCCCGGTGCAATGTCTGAATGCCCTGCAATATGATTCTTAATTTCAGGGTAAGCTTGGCGAATGGCCCTAACCACATCTGTTAGTACGTCGTACTGTATCTCTTCAAAAGGTAAATCATCACTTCCTTCAAGCTCAATACCAATTGAATAATCATTGCATTCAACTTTGGCTAAATAGCTCGAACGCCCTGCGTGCCATGCACGATCATTAAAATTAACAAACTGTAGGACCTCACCTGTTCGTAAAATTAACAGGTGCGTAGAGACCTGCATCCCTTCAATAGTCTGAAAATAGGGATGTACGGACCAATCTAATTTATTTTGGAAAAACTGCTCAATATAGCCTCCCCCAAATTGAGAAGGTGGCAAGCTAATATTATGAACCACAATCATTTGAATTTCGGTACCAGCCGGACGCTGGTTAAAATTTGGAGAAGGAACTTGTCTCGCCCCTTTTAACTGCCCATCTATAACTTCATACGGTGTGATTTGCTTCATTGAGATGCCAATAAATTGCTTGCCAATTGTTTTAGTTTAAAACAGTTATATGCTTTTCAGAGTAGCCAGTACGATTGTTTATCGCGATTAAGCGAATAAAACAGCTTATTTTTAAAGTCGACGGTGCTAATATATCGCAAGTTTTAGGGTCATCGACAAAATGGAAACCGTATGAGCATACCTCAGTCTTTGCTTGAACAGTCAATTCAAATCAATATTCAACAAGCATTACAAGAAGATATTGGGGACGGCGACATTACCGCTATGCTCACACCTGAAGATGAGCAGGCCACTGCAACCATTATTAGCCGTGAAGATATGGTTTTAGCTGGACAGCCATGGGTTAATGCACTCATCTCAGCGTATGACAGTACGGTACAGGTGACTTGGTTAAAACAAGAAGGTGACCGTGTTGCTGCAAATGAAGCCTTTTTAAAGCTTGCAGGTTCTGCACGTAGCTTACTTACAGTAGAGCGCCCTGCTTTAAACTTTATTCAAACATTATCGGCTGTGGCTACAAAAACTGCTGAATATGTTCAACATCTTGAAGGTTTAAATACAAAACTTCTCGATACACGTAAAACTTTACCGGGCTTACGTATTGCACAAAAATACGCCGTAACCGTCGGCGGCGGTCAAAATCATCGCCTCGGTTTATTTGATGCATTCTTAATTAAAGAAAATCATATTATGGCAGCGGGCGGTATTGCCCAAGCGATAGCAAAAGCACATCAAATTGCGCCGGGTAAACCTGTTGAAGTCGAAGTTGAAACTTGGGATGAGCTAAACCAAGCACTTGAAGCAGGTGCGGATATTGTCATGCTCGACAATTTTAGCCAACAACAAATGATTGATGCCGTAAAACATGTGGCTGGACGTTGTAAACTCGAAGCTTCGGGCAATATCACTATTGAAAACTTACGCGAAGTAGCGACTACTGGTGTCGACTATATTTCTATGGGCGTATTGACTAAAGACGTCAAAGCCGTTGATTTATCAATGCGTTTTAATGCTTAAATAAAATCAGCATCATTATTGGTATTTTTTTGCGACTTGGTCATGTCTGCTGCTTGTGTTTTTTGCCATGCTGACTGAGTCGCTTGTGACCCACTATCCCGTGGGTCGGCAGCCATCAAAACAAATGTAACTACTGCTAATAATACAATAAAACCTTGTAGCATAAATTTTCCCCATTACTTTTAAAAATTTAGGGTTTCAAGGTAAAAGATAAATATGACCAGGCTTAGGAGATTCTGTTACAAAAGGTAAACCTTTATTTTTATTATTCATCTAAATAATAAGATATTACTCCCCTTCATTTATATTTCCCAACATTAGATTGTGCGAGATGTCATCTACAACCTGCCCAAAATCTATAAATATATTGTTTTTGCAATAAATCAGATATATGCAGGAAGAGAACAGGTTTTGTAGATGACAAATGCATTTGGTTACTTTGGGCGAAACCAAAGTAACGAATTAGCTACTTCCACTGGATGAATAAATGATAAGACTCCGTCGTGCTAGCTAATTTAAAATATGATTAACTTAAGACTTCATCTTAATCATTCATCCATTAGAGCAACTTAAGACTCTAAATAACCCATATATGGATCAGAAATTGAATCTTCTTGAGTTTCTATACGTCCTGCAAAACGGCGACTAAACGTTGCATCATCAGCTAATGTCACCGTAAAGTCATACCAACCACCAAATTCAGACATATCCCAAACCAATTCTTTTTCAGAACTATTCGTTTCTATAGTCCATGTTTTATTTGGTAGATAAGCATTTGCTTTGACTGAGAGCTTAACTGACTTACTGCCATCATGACGCACTTTTAAATACAAATTCGCATCACACTCTTCCACACATACTCTAATTTCCGGTAACGCTTGAGTTTGGTTAACTTGGCTCAAATTACCTTTAAACGCACGGTGGAAACCATTTGGTCCGAGTACCCATAAATCGTACTGTCCATTTGTAGTATTCCACACATCATCAAGCTGTTTACCCGCTTCAACCATATATCGGCGTGGAATTGACGTTAGGTCCAATCGGTTATACACATGGAAAACGGCTGCCTGTTTACCCGTATTAGAGAACATCAATTTAACTGTTTTTTGAGTGCCATCAACTTTGGCACTGGTGTGCAAAATATATGGCAAAGCACGTGATGGTCGAATCCCCATTTCCTGCTGCGGAAATTGCTGCTGGCTCGGAACAGGAACTTGTGGCAATAAAGCTTGAGCAACACGAATCGCATCGGCTTCGGCTTTGGTTTTCTTTCCGTCTAGTTCAGCAACAGGCAAAAGATTCGGTGTTTTAAAATTAAAAGCCGTTGTTAAATCACCACATACAGCACGGCGGTATGGGCTAATATTCGGCTCTTGCACACCAAAGCGTTTTTCCAAGAACTGTAAAATAGAAGTATGATCAAAGACTTGAGAGTTTACCCATCCTCCACGGCTCCATGGTGAAATCACGTACATTGGAACACGTACACCCGGACCATACACTCGACCATCTGGCTTAGGTTGAGATTTCGAAGTCGCTACTGCTGGATGGTTAAAGTACTCATAAGATACTTGCTGATCCGTTAAAGTGGTTTTTCCATATACAACACCATTTGCATCTTTAGACGGTGCACTTGGTGAAGGAACATGGTCAAAGAAACCGTCATTTTCATCGAAGTTCACCAATAAAACGGTTTGACTCCACAACTCAGCATTTTCAGTTAACGCATTTAATACTTCCTGAATATACCAAGCGCCTTGCACAGGACTAGATGGCCCTGGATGTTCACTGTAAGTTGCAGGAGCAACTAACCAACTCACTTGCGGTAATTTACCCTGAGCAATATCAGCTTTAAAAGTTCCTAGAAAACCACCGTCTGGCATGGTATTGGCAATACCTTTATAAAGTGGTTGAGTCGCATCGATTTTTTCATCATATGGTGGACAGGTGAGGGTATCGTTACTGACAGGCTGACCAGATTGCTCATTTGCACGACGATACTGCTTAAAACCAGCTAAGGGGTTATCGGTAAAGTTATCTGGCATATTTTGATAAACTTTCCATGTCACGCCAGCTTGCTGTAAACGCTCAGGATAAGTCGTCCATTCATAACCTTCTGTTGATGGTCCAATGCCATCAAATTCATTGACCACACTCGCAACACCTGCGCCTGTAGGTCCATTGGTTCCCGTCCAGATAAATTTACGGTTCGGGTTAGTTCCCGCGTGCATAGCACAGTGGTAAGCGTCACAAATCGTAAAAGCATTTGCTAAAGCAAACTGATATTCAACTTCTTGCTTTTTGTAATAGCCCATCGACTGCGGTTTTTTATATGCCACCCAATCACTCATACGCCCATTATCCCAAGCAGCTTGGCCATCTGACCATGAGTGAGGTGTACCTGAAACACGCTGAGCATTTCCTAAACGGCTGTCGAGATGGTAAGGCAGTACTTTATTTTTCTTAGCATCGTATTGTTCCCATACCTTGCGGCTTTCTGTCATAGGAATGGTAAAACGGTCACCAAAACCACGTACACCTTTTAATGTTCCGAAATAATTATCGAAAGAACGGTTTTCCTGAGTCAAAATCACGATGTGTTTAACATCTTGAATAGTTCCACTTTCAACTTTCGCATCAATAGCCAGCGCTTTTTGAATACTTAGCGGAAAACTTGCCAGAGCGGCTGTCCCAAACATAGTTTTTGTAGAATTTAAAAGAAATTCGCGACGATTCATTTTTTAATCCTTAATTTTTATTATGGTGCACAGTGCATTTTGCAATTGCTGGTTGGTGGTGTTGTTGGCGATGAATTATCTGAGTTGTTGTCATCGTTACAAGCACTGAGCATAAGCGCTAAAGATGTAATTAATAAAAGTGAAAATTTTCGCATTGATTTTTTCCAAACGGTTTAAATGCGAACTACTAATAAAGTGAAAAGGTGACAGACAAGTGATGTTTTTATGTCGATTTGATGAAGGCATAAAAAAACGCATCCGAAGATGCGTTTTTTAGATAACTTGAAATTACCAGCCTAAAGCTTCTTGTTGCTTTTTAATCAGCTCGGCAATTCCTTTTTCAGCCATTTCTAACATGGCATTGCTTTGAGCACGGGTAAAAGGTTTGTCTTCCGCTGTACCTTGAATTTCAATAAACTCGCCAGCTTGTGTCATTACTACGTTTAAGTCAGTTTGACAGTTCGAGTCTTCTTCATAGCAAAGATCAAGCAATACTTCGTCTTGATACATGCCTACAGAAATTGCAGCAACTAAGCCTTTAAGTGGATCTTGCTTAATTTTTTTCTGTGCAAGTAAAACATTCATCGCATCAACCAATGCTACAGCAGCACCAGTGATTGAAGCAGTACGTGTACCGCCATCTGCCTGAATGACATCACAGTCGATGGTAATGGTATTTTCACCCAGCTTTTTCAAATCAACCATCGCACGTAAACTACGACCAATCAGGCGTTGGATCTCTTGAGTACGACCAGTTTGTTTACCACGAGCAGCCTCACGGTCACAACGTGAGTGTGTTGAACGCGGTAACATGCCATATTCTGCTGTTACCCAGCCTTGACCTTGGCCTTTTAAAAAGCGTGGCACTGAGTTATCAATGCTTGCAGTACAAAGGACTTTGGTGTGACCAAATTCGACCAGCACAGAACCTTCAGCATAACGGGTGTAGTTTCGTGTAATTTTCACTTCACGTAATTGGTCTAATGCACGTTGGTCAATACGCATAATCCTTCCTAAATTCTCTTAAATACAAACTTGGGCATAGTATAGCAAAGGATTTTGACAGGTTGAGTTTATTCCCTACTTTCAAATGTAAGTCTGCACTTTTCATGACTTAAAAATAAAAATAGCCCCTTTTTAGGAGCTATTTACTGGTCTATCTATTAAGCAAATTTGAATTTTGCTTTTAATTTTTCTAATGTCTGCATCACTTTTGCAGTTGTGTGGTTTGGTAATGAGCATTTTGCTAAACGCCTCCATACACTCCAGAACTGACGCATGAAATTAGCTTCGTTGTAGTTAATGCCGTATTCTGCACAGAGTGCCTTAATTTTCGGTGCTACTTCTTTATAGCGGTTAGCAGGCATATCTGGAAATAGATGGTGTTCTATTTGATGGCTTAAGTTACCACTCATAAAATGAAGCCATTCTGTACCACTAAAATTACTTGAACCACGAATCTGACGTAAATACCACTCTGCCTTGGTTTCAGTGTCGGTATTATCCGGCTCAAACGTTTCTGCATCTTCAGTAAAATGACCATTAAAAATTACAGCTGATGACCATAAGTTACGAATAATATTGGCAACTACATTTCCCGCAAAAACCGGTAAAAACATAGGGCCAGAGATCACAGGGAAAAATACATAGTCTTTTAAAACTTGGCGTGTGGCTTTTTTACGGACTTTAGCAGAATCTTTCCAAACCTGTTTCCAGCTCTTGGTTTTATAAACTAATGCATCTTCAAGGTGTAAGTTTTGTACACCTACATACCATTCAAAGAAAAACATTAACTGTAGACCGAGTGGAATATTAAACAGGTGACGAGGTTCCCACTTCTGTTGATCACTTACTCGTAAAATTCCATATCCGACATCGTGGTCTTTACCGACAATATTGGTGTAGGTGTGGTGTACATAGTTGTGTGTTTCACGCCAGTCATCACCAGAGGCAATGGTATCCCAATCATAGGTATTACCATTCAGACTTGGCTCATTTAACCAGTCAAACTGACCGTGCATAACGTTATGACCAAGTTCCATGTTTTCTACAATTTTAGAAATACCCAGTAAACCTGTACCCAATAACCAGACAGGTGGAATCCAGCCACCAAACATCAACATGCCACGTGATGCGATTTCGGTATAGCGAACAAAGTTACGGACTTTGTAGATATATTTTGCATCTTGCTCACCAAGACTTTTCATAACATCTTGTCGAATCTGTTCAACACGGCGGCCAAATTCTTCAGTTTGTTCCGGTGTTAAATGAGCAGATTTAGAAACAGTAGAAAATTCTAATGCCATATTCATAGGGTTAATCCTCTGTAATTCTTTTTATAGATCAATCGTGACTGGGCTTAATGCCTGGCTCACGCATAGTTTAATTGGACGATTTGGTTGGTCTTCAATTTCGCCTGTTAACAGGTTTTGAGTGACCCCGCTCACTTTGGTACAACTGCATTTATTACAAACACCCATACGGCAGCCATGTTGCGGACGTAGTCCCGCCTGCTCTGCACTGCTCAGTAAGTTTGTTTCAGCTAAAAATTCGTGTTGAGCACGGCGGAAAATAACAGGCTGTGCTGCATGTGTACCAGTTACTTGAAGTGGTTGGAAATATTCTTGATGGAGCTGAGACTGAGCACCTTTTTGCGCATAAATTTCATTCGCCTGCTGCATCATGCCGTGTTGACCACATATATAGGTCGCAGTCTGCGCAAAATCTGGAACCAGCTTTTGCAGTAAGCTTTCCGTTAAATGTTGTTTTTGCTCGCTGGTATTAAAAAAATGATACTGAAGCTGTGGATGCTGTTCTGCTAAAGCTTTTAATTCGGCATGAAAAATTTCCGCACGATTAAAATAAATGACATGGATTTGTTCAAGCTGCTGTTTTAAAGCTTGCTGCAAGAGTGAATAAATTGCAGTAATACCACTTCCTGATGCAATTAAAATTGCAGGCTGCTGACCTTCATGCAAAGTAAAATTACCTTGTGGCTGTGAAATCTCAACACACTCGCCCACATGTAACAGTTGAGCTGCACGAGACACCAAGCCTTGTACTTTAATACCTAAAGTGATTTCACCTTGAGTGGTTACTTCAATAATCGAATAGCTACGTTGTTGATAAACGCCATCGATAAGCAACGTCAATAGAATACTTTGTCCCGCACAAACCTGATCGAAATTAAAATTACGATTTGGTTTAAGTCTAATGAGCACCATATCGGTATGAAGCGGCTGAACAGCGGTAACTTCTGCAAGTACCCTTTTCCAAGCCCAAGTCGCGTTAATTTTCTGCAAAACAAAATCAACGAAATCTTCTCGAACCCAATGTGGTTGATAGTTAAGTGTTGCGTTCATACGTTCCTCTTTTGTTTCTGGCTATTTATTTGAGTGAACACATGTTCGTATAGTGAACATATGTACACTATATTTATAAGTGTTCACTCAGTCAACACTTGTTCACTATTTTTTTTATGAAAGTTTGCTCTTTTTTGTTAGACTTTGGCTCACGGTTTAAATAGGTTTTTTTAATGTCGATACGGGATGAACGAAAACAGCAAAGTCGTCAGGCACTTCTTGATGCAGCCTTGCATCTAAGCACGTCTGGGCGTTCGTTCAGTAGTATTAGTTTGCGTGAAGTTGCACGTGAAGTAGGTTTAGTGCCAACAGCGTTCTATCGTCATTTTCAAGACATGGATGAACTTGGGAAAGAATTGGTTGACCAAGTTGCCCTACATTTAAAAAGCGTTTTACATCAACTCGGCCAAAGTTATTTACAGCACAAGTCTGCTAAAACCCAAACCAGTATTGAACTATTTGTACAGGCAGTGAACCATAGCCCTAAACAGTGGCAATTTATGATTGCTGAACGTTGGGGAGGTTCCGAAACCGTTCGTGCAGCCATTGCTAGAGAAATTGAATTTTTAATTGAAGATCTAACAACAGATCTGACTAAACTCGAAAATTTTAAACATATTCAAAACCCTCAAGACTTAAATGTCTTATCTACCATTTTGACCAATATGTCATTTACATGGGCAATGACGTGGCTCAACCTCGCCAAACAATATCAAGGTGAGCAACTTAAACAGCAACAAACCGCATTTATTGAAAATGCGTCTACACAAGTTCGCTTACTGTTTAGAGGCATTGCTAACTGGGAACGGTAAAACTGGCAAATGACAAAAAACAGGTTATGTGTTAATACGTAAAGAGTGAAAGAAAAAGGCTAAAATTTCGAGAAAAGTCTTTTTCTTTTTACAGGAAGTAAACTATTCGTTAGGCCAAACTGGTGTGGGAATACCTATGAATCTTGATCGTCATACACAATTTTTGATGCGCAAAGAAAAAATTCTAAGCGTTGCAGAAAAATTGTTACTAGAAAACAATCAGGAAATTACTCTAGATGAATTAGTGGCCGAGCTAGATATCGCAAAAGGTACGCTTTATAAACACTTTAGAAGTAAAAATGAACTTCTGCTTGAACTCATTATTCAAAATGAAAAACAAATTTTAGAAATTTCTCAAAAATATAATACTGATTTCAAAGAGTATGCTCCGCGTTACATGCTCCATCATTTGCTCACACCGGGAAAAACAATTTTATTGCATCAGCTTGAAGAAAATCTGACCATGACAGAGTCTAAGTTGAAGCACCTTTTTGAAGAGCTTTATGAAATTCGCCAGCAACGCATTTTAGCAATTAAAGATATTACAGAAAGTTATTTAAAATCATTAAATTATGACATGTCTATTCGTGACTATTTATCTTATATCTGGTCACTGACTTACGGCGCATCACTACTTTTAAATTCGACTTATTATCAGCGTTCGATTGGTTCTCGCCAAAAATTAATTAATTTATATATTAACCAAGCCTTATCACTACCCACCCAAACCACCAATTTTGATGCGTTAAATTTTCAGATTGAAGACGAGAACTCTCAAAATTAATTGAATGATTTCGTGATTATGAAATAAATTTTATAAAAAAGGGCTTCTGATGAAGCCCTTTTACTAACGCACTCAAAATTATTTTGCTTTACGTTCTTTCTCAATTAAGTAATTAAGTACTTGAGTAACTTTACCATCTTCACCCTGTACAACATACTTACCATTTACCACTACAGCAGGAACGCCTGTTAATTGGTACTGTTGAGCAAGTTTATTTGACTCGGCAACTTTTGCAGTTACTGCAAATGAGTTGTAAGTGCTATTAAATTTTTGTTCAGGCACACCGTAACGAGTAAAGAATTTAGCCGCAGAAGCCTGGTCAAAAATCTGCTGACCATTCACCTGAATTGCATGGAATAATGGTAAATGCGTGCGCTTACGTACGCCTAATGCCTCAGATGTATAGTAAGTACGTGCCCCTTGTTCCCATACTTTGTTCATAGCAGCTGGCGTACGTACGAAACGCACATCGCTCGGAATCTGTTTTAACCACTCTTGCATATGCGGTTCAAGTTTAAAACAGTGCGGACAACCATACCAAAAGAACTCACGAACTTCGATTTTCCCCGGTACTTCCACTTTGCCTGGATTGGCAATTACGGTGTAGTCTTTACCAGCAACGAAATCTGCTGCCATTGCACTACCCGATATGGCCATAATTGCTGCACTCAAACCACCCAAAACCAATTTTTTCATTGTTACAGCTTTTCCTCTAAGTTGTTATGCATTAGCTTATGCCCTAAATATAAAACAAATATGCTAAATTCGTTTTGCTTCTGTGAAGTTTTTTATTGGGTTTATCGCTTTTTTCCCAATAATCGCTACACTAACAGCGAACTACATCAAAAAGATAACCCAAGTTTAGAGGTAGCACCATGTCGCAATTGAATGTTGATTTACAAGAAATCGCAAAATTTGAAGCTCTTGCTGCCAAATGGTGGGATCAACATTCTGAATTTCGCCCACTCCATCAAATTAACCCATTACGTTTAAATTGGATTGATGAACGTGCCGGTGGTCTTGCTGGTAAAAAGGTGCTTGATGTTGGCTGTGGTGGCGGTATTTTAGCTGAAAGCATGGCGCGCCGCGGTGCAGATGTACTCGGCATCGATATGGGAGAAGCGCCTTTAGCAGTAGGTCGTTTACATGCTCAACAAGAAAATGTTCAAAATATTGAATATCGACAAATTCCAGTTGAAGAGTTGGTGCAAGAACAAGCAGGTCAATATGATGTGGTCACTTGCATGGAAATGATGGAACACGTTCCAGACCCTGCTTCTATTGTTAAAGCATGTCAGGCTTTGGTTAAGCCAGGTGGCCATGTGTTCTTCTCGACCATTAACCGTAACCCAAAATCATATTTATTTGCCATTATTGGTGCTGAATACGTGCTACGCATGCTTCCAAAAGGTACGCATGATTATCACAAGTTTATTCGCCCGTCAGAAATGGCACATGACATTCGTAATGCAGGTTTAACTTTAAAAGAAATGACAGGCTTACACTACAACCCAATTACGAAGCGTTACTGGTTAGCACCAAATGTTGATGTTAACTATATGGTTCATACAGTAAAGACAGGTGCATGATGAAAGCTGTTTTATTTGATTTAGACGGCACTCTCATCGATACGGCTGCTGACTTTATTCGTATTATTCAACAAATGTGCCGTGATGCAAGACGTCCTGTTGTAGAAGCAGACCTTATTCGCACTCAGGTGTCTGAAGGTGCACGCGCCATGGTCAAATTGGTCTATCCAGAGCTGGATGTAACCAATCCAATCTTCTTGGCACATCGACAAAATTTTTTAGATATGTATGGCAATAATATTGTCGTCGATACAGATCTATTTGAAGGGATGTATCCGCTTTTAGCAGAGTTGGAAGCCCAGCAAATACCGTGGGGTATTGTCACCAATAAACCACGTGGTTTAAGTGAATCTCTTCTAGAAAAGCTAAACCTGACTGAACGCTGTGCAGTTTTAGTGTGTCCGGAAGATGTTTCTAAAACTAAACCAGACCCAGAACCGATGTATTTGGCTGCAAAGCAGTTAAATATTCCAGCAGATGAAATTATTTATGTGGGCGATCACCCACGTGATATTGATGCTGGTCGCAATGCCAATATGTATACCATCTTGGCAGCATACGGCTATTTACCTATCGAACATCGCGATGATTTAGCCGCGTGGCAAGCCGATTCGATTGTAAATACGGTGACAGAATTACACGAGATGTTACGTCAAAAGCTTCCTGCTCTACAGGAAAATCAGCGTATGATAAGTTAACACAAGAGTTTTACAGGCTTTTTTAACGGTTATTTATATCAGTATAAAAAGAAGGAGGTTTACCAATGAAATATTCAGAATATCAACCTCGTCCAGATCTACTCAAAGATCGAATTATTTTAATCACCGGTGCAGGTGATGGAATCGGGCGAGCTGCGGCCCTCAGTTATGCTTTACACGGTGCAACTGTGGTTTTGCATGGTAGAACCTTAAATAAACTTGAAGTAATTTATGATGAAATTGAAGGTTTAGGCGCCCCTCAACCTGCAATTTTACCGCTCCAGCTTTCGAGTGCTTCTGATCGTGATTATGACTTTTTAGTCAATACGTTAGAAAAGCAATTTGGACGTCTAGATGGTATTTTGCATAATGCCGGTATTTTAGGTGATCGAGTAGAACTCGCTCATTACCCAGCAGAAGTGTGGGATGATGTGATGGCAGTCAATTTACGTGCACCTTTTGCGCTTACTCAAGCCTTACTCCCACTTTTACAAAAATCAGATAACGCTTCTGTTGTGTTTACCAGCTCTGGCGTAGGTCGCGAAGCACGTGCACTTTGGGGTGCTTATTCAGTATCTAAAGTCGCGATTGAAGCTGTGAGCAAGATTTTTGCAGCTGAGCATACTTATCCAAATATTCGCTTTAACTGCATTAACCCAGGTGCAACACGTACTGCAATGCGTGCTAAAGCTTATCCTGAAGAAGATCCAAAAACATTACCAACACCAGAGTCAATCATGCCAGCTTATCTCTATTTAATGGGTGAAGATAGCCTGACGCTCAATGGTCAAAGTATTGATGCACAGGACTAAATAACTATAGATGAAAAGCTAAAATAAATTACGGCCGATCATCACATCTGGCTTGGCTATACCTGAAAAGATATATACAAGCCTTTTTTATTATTGATAAAACACTGGATTTATCCGTAATTTTAATTGAAGCATTAAATGATCTTCACAGTTTCTCTGCATTTTGCGCGTACAGTATTCAACATGAGAGACATCAGATGTAAACGAGGATGCATCATGAAAAAGTTGTTCACCATCTTAGCCCTTAGCATAACTGTACTGACCACCAGTATGGCAAGCTTTGCTGATCCTCCATTTGACCGAGGACATGGCCAGAAAGGACCTAAAGGTGGGCCTCGTGGTGAATGGAATGATCGTGGGCATAAACATGACCGTGACGATCATGAAGATCGTTTTCGCGATGAGCGTCGTATGCGCGAAGAACGCGGTTTTGAGCGTCTAAAACAACATCGCTGGCAGCCAGGCTATGTTATGCCACAGCATTATCGCGGTAATGGCTATAAGGTCGACTATAGAGACAATAACTTACCTAAACCAGACCGTAATCAACAATGGTACAAAATCAATAATGACTATATTTTAGTCGACACAGATTCTAATAGCATTGTTAGCATTCGTGGTTTATAAAACTGATAGCTCCTCACTCATCAGTTAGTAAAAAAGGATAAAGCCCATTGGTTTTATCCTTTTTTTATTTTTATATCAATAAGATATTAAAAATTTATATATTCTAAATTTCTTCTTATTTCCTAGATATTTTTCACATTTATTGTTCTTAGTCTTCACGATTTATCTGTAATTCTTCACTAATCTTCAATTATCGAAATTTAATTTATCATTCGAGGTTCATTATGAAAAAACTAACAACAGCAATTGTTCTTTCAATGAGTGGTTTAATCGCATCAACAGCGATGGCTGCACCAAATGATCATGACCATCATGATAACTACCGAAACCATGACGTCAGACCAGTCAAAGTAATTCATAAAGATGATCGTGCCAATATCTGGCGAGAAGGCCAAGTCGTACCACATGAATATCAGCACCCACGTTATGTCATCGACTATCGCACGCATGATAAATTGACTAAGCCTGGACGTTTTCAAAAATGGTATAAAGTGAACGGTAACTACGTACTCGTAAATGAGCAAAGTCATAAAATTATTAAAGTGATTCGTTAATTTAATAAATCAACAAACACCCAAATGTAATTTGGGTGTTTTTCTATCTAATACATGCGACTTTAAGCTTTTTTGTTTAGAATCATCTTTATATCTTTTTGCTGTTGATTCGAGATCGGTATGCCAACTAAGTCTTTAGAGAAATCACATAATAACACCCAACATTATGTACATTGGTTCCGACATTCAGCACCTTATATTAATGCCCATCGCGATAAAACTTTTGTTTTAATGTTTGGCGGTGAAGCAGTCCGCGATCCTAATTTTGAACACATTATCCATGATATTGCTTTATTGCATTCACTTGGTATTCGCTTAATTTTAGTCCATGGCGCACGTCCACAGATTAATCAAAACCTTAAAGATAAAGGTATCGAAACACCTTTTTATGACAATAGTCGTATTACCACACGCGAATCATTAAGCTGTGTCATGAGTGCTGTTGGGTCTATTCGTTTAGAAATCGAAGCATTGTTATCTATGGGCTTAGCTAACTCTCCAATGTACGGTGCTCGCATAGACGTCGTATCAGGAAACTTCGTAACAGCTAAACCTTATGGTATTCGTGATGGTATGGATTTTCAGCTTACAGGAGAGGTTCGTTCCATAGACACCGACGCGATTGAACGCCATCTTGATAACGATAATATTGTTTTACTTGGTCCAACTGGTTATTCAACCACAGGTGAAGTATTTAATTTAAGAGCTGAAGAAGTTGCAACGAAAACTGCAACCTATTTAAAAGCAGATAAATTAATATTTTTAGGTGAGCAACAAGGTTTGCTCAATGAAGAAGGACAATTATTGCGTGAATTAAGTCCGCATCAACTTGACTACTATATTCAACAATACCAAACCACCAGTCCAACTCTAACTCTACATTTAGAAGAAGCAAAAAAAGCTTCTCTGTCGGGTGTACATCGTGTTCATTTAATTTCATATGCCTATGATGGCGCACTTATTGAAGAACTGTTCACACGTGATGGTGTAGGTACTATGATTACCGATGCACATTATGAAGAAGTTCGTATGGCGCATATTCAAGATGTTGGCGGCTTAATGAACTTATTACGCCCGTTAGAAGAAGAAGGTATTTTGGTTTATCGTTCACGTGAACGTTTAGAGCAAGAAATTAGCCAGTTTGCGGTTATTGAACGAGACGGTATGATTTTGGCCTGTGCTGCCCTTTATCCGATTCCGACGGAGTTTAACGAAACTCGTTCAGCGGAAATTGCTTGTGTAGCAGTACACCCAAGTTATCGTAAATCGAACCGTGGTAGCCAAATTTTGCAATTCCTTGAAGAAAAGGCAAAACAACAAGGCATTCGTCAATTATTTGTTTTAACAACCCGAACTGCACACTGGTTTTTAGAACATGGTTTTCACCAAGTCACCGTTGATGAGTTACCAAATGCCCGTCAAGCACTTTATAACTATCAAAGAAATTCTTTAGTCTTTAAAAAACTGCTTCCTTAGTCTTTGCATTTTTTAAGATATTCTTATTTCAGATAAGCTTAGTCCAAAAAGTACAACCATAAATACGATTAATGTATGGTTGTACTTTTTTTAAATCATTAAATTTTATTCTTTTAATATTTTTCTTTTTATTTACAAAGCCTTAAACACAATTTTCTAAATATTATTTTATTTAATAAATCTTTTTTTTGCATAAGTTTATCGCCGAAAGTTTTTAGCTTTTTTTTGCATAAATAAAGACCGAATACTTATTTTTTATGGAATAAAAATCCCTATAGGGTATCTGCTCATCCAATTATTTTTCTTTTTCTCTTTCGGGGAGCACAAAACCACATGGCACTTTTTAATTCCACTTCATGGGCAAAATATTCAGTCATTGCTGCCAGCCTTGCGGGAGTGATGATGCTAGGTGGTTGTGCCAAAAAAGAGGAACACACCACCACAACTCTAAATATTGGATACCAGAAATATGGCATCCTTCCTATTCTAAAAGCACGTGGTGACTTGGAAAAAGCACTAAAAGACCAAGGTGTACAAGTGAAATGGGTTGAGTTTCCTGCGGGACCTCAATTACTTGAAGGTCTAAATGTCGGAAGCGTTTCATTGGGTGAAGCAGGCGAAGCACCTCCTATTTTTGCTCAAGCGGCCAATCCCAATTTAGTCTATATTGCAAACCAACCGGCTGCACCAAAAGCAGAAGCATTATTGGTACAAAAGGACTCTCCTATTCACTCTATTCAGGATTTAAAAGGCAAACGTGTCGCACTGAATAAAGGTTCGAATGTTCACTATCTTTTATTAAAAGTTTTAGAAGCAAATCACTTGAACTTAAGTGATATTCAACCTGTTTATTTACCTCCATCAGATGCACGTGCTGCCTTTGAAAAAGGCGCTGTCGATGCGTGGGTGATTTGGGACCCGTTCTTTGCAGCAGCTGAACATCAAATTCAAGCTCGTGTTTTAGCGACTGGTGAAAATTTGGTGAGCAATCATCAGTTTTACTTGGCTGATCGTAAATTTGCAGAAAGTAATCCGAAAGTACTCAACACTGTTGTGCAAACGTTAAATCAGACAACTGAATGGGTCAGCACACACCAAGATGAGGCTGCCAAATTACTCGAAAAACCTACGGCACTTGAGTTTGATGTACTCAAAACGTCCATTTCGCGAATGGGTTTTGGAGTTCAGCCAATATCTGACAAGGTCGCCCAAGAACAACAATATGTAGCTGATGCCTTCTACGCGCAAAAGCTCATTCCCAACAAGCTCACCATACAAGAAGCCATTTTAAAACTGAAATAAACCTGGCTTTGGCACAGCTTAAATAACGATATAAATGCTGTGCCTTGCCTTAAGGGAACAAGGGTATCAATATGCAAGATCAGTCATTATTTAAGAAGAGTCAGTGGACTCATTTAGTTAAGCGCTTTAGCGCGCTCGCTGTATTTGGTTTAACAATCGCAGCGCCTGCTTGGGCAATTGACCCAACTGTAAAAGAACTGCGTATCGGTTTCCAAAAAAGCTCGATTAACTTCGCGATTGCCAAGCAACAAAAACTATTTGAACAAGAATTTCCGAATGCCAAAATCACTTGGAATGAATTTCCCGCTGGCCCTCAAATTTTAGAAGCTTTGGCTGTTGGCTCACTCGATGTTGGCGTTACTGGAGACACGCCACCAGTCTATGCTCAAGCCGCTGGCAAGCCTTTATATTATATTGCTTATGAAGCAGCTAAACCTTTAGCGTCGGCAATTTTAGTTCCAAAAAACTCACAGCTTACTCAACTTAAAGACCTGAAAGGCAAACGTATTGCGCTACAAAAAGGTTCTAGCTCACATTACCTACTTGTACAGGCTGTGCGGAAAGCGGGCTTAAAATGGAGCGACATTACGCCAATTTGGCTCACCCCTGCCGATGCTCGCGCTGCATTCCAAAAAGGTGCCGTTGATGCATGGGCAATTTGGGATCCTTACTACGCTTCAGCACAATTAGAAGACCAAGCTCGTGTTCTTGCATCTGGTAAAGGCCTAAGCCCGAACTACACCTTTTACTTAGCCGCTCCAAATTTTGTTAAGCAATATCCAAAAGCTGTTCCAGGACTCATCAAGCAGATCAATCAAGCTGACAAATGGGTTCAAAGCCATCAAGCAGAAACAGCAAGTGCGATTGGCCAAAGTACAGGCTTAAAACCTGCAACCAGTGACTTATTCATTAAACGTCGTCCACGTCCATCAGCAGCAGCTCCTCTTAACAGCAAAGTTATTGCTGAACAGCAGCAGCTTGCAGACATCTTTACTCAACAAGGCATCATTCCAAAACCAATCAGCATTAAACAAGCTGTTTGGGGTGCCAAGTAATTTCAATAGACATATAGGTAATGCACATGAAAATTTTCTGGTTTATTCCTACCCACGGTGATAGTCGCTATTTAGGTACAAGTAAAGGCGCTCGTCAGGTTGACCATGCCTATATGAAGCAAATTGCTGTGGCAGTAGATAATTTGGGTTATGAAGGTGTACTTATTCCAACGGGCCGTTCATGTGAAGACCCATGGATTACGGCGGCGAGCCTAATTGATGCAACTCAGCACCTTAAATTTTTAGTTGCGTTACGTCCGGGTGTAACAACACCAGCTTTAGCTGCGCGTATGGCTGCAACTTTTGACCGCTTGTCCAATGGTCGTGTGTTACTCAACTTGGTAACAGGTGGCGATGAAGCAGAACTACGCGGTGACGGTTTATATGAAGATCACTCAACGCGTTATCAAACTGCCAATGAATACGTAAAAATCTGGCGCGAAATTTTGACGCGTTCACATACAGGTGAAGCTTTTACATTCCACGGCGAACGCTTACAAGTCGATGATGCAAAACTACTTTATCCACCTGTTCAAAAACCTTACCCACCTCTTTGGTTTGGCGGTTCTTCAGACGTCGCGGTCGACCTTGCGGCTGAGCAAGTGGACACTTACCTCACTTGGGGTGAACCGCCAGCGGCCGTGAAAGAAAAGATCGAACATGTTCGTGCAAAAGCGGAGGCTAAAGGCCGTAATTTAACTTATGGCATTCGCTTACATGTCATTGTTCGTGAAACCAACGAACAAGCATGGGCAGCTGCTAACGAACTTATTCAGTATCTAGACGATGCAACTATTGCTGCAGCACAGAAAAAATTTGCACAAATGGACTCTGTAGGCCAACAACGTATGGCCGCGTTACATGGCGGCAACCGAGACAAGCTAGAAGTCTCTCCGAACCTTTGGGCAGGTATTGGTTTAGTTCGTGGTGGTGCAGGTACGGCACTTGTAGGTGACCCAGAAACAGTTGCTGCTCGTATTCAAGAGTATGCAGACCTTGGTATTGATACCTTCATTTTCTCAGGCTATCCACACCTTGAAGAATCAATCCGTTTTGCAGAGTTAGTATTCCCGTTATTACCAATTGAAACTCGCGCTAAACTTGCTCAGCCAAATTTAACCGGTCCATTCGGTGAAATTATTGCCAACAACTACGTTCCAGACGAGAAGAAACAAAATAGTTCCGTCAAGGAGCCTGCATGAGTAAAGCTGAAAGTGTGGTTTCACGTGGAACAAAACAAATCGGGCAGCGTTTGCTGCCTTGGATTTTCCCTATTCTTCTATTGGTTGTTTGGCAAATTGCCTCAACTTCGGGTCTTTTAGAAAGCCGTATTTTGCCCGCCCCGACTGCTGTCGTTTCGGCATTTTGGCATCTTTTGGTGAGTGGGGAACTATGGCATCACGTTAAAGTAAGTGCTGGTCGTGCACTGCTTGGCCTTCTAATCGGCGGCGGTTTAGGTTTGCTATTAGGTCTGCTCAATGGATCTTCACGTTTCGCTTCTACCCTGCTCGATACGACCTTGCAAATGATTCGTAATATTCCGGCTCTTGCACTTATTCCATTGGTGATTTTGTGGTTCGGTATTGATGAAACAGCAAAATTATTCTTGGTGGCAGTTGGTGTTTTCTTCCCTATTTATATCAACACCTATCACGGTATTCGTTCAGTCGACCCCCAATTGATTGAGATGGGTAAAAGCTATGGCCTTTCCCGTTTGCAGCTTTACAGAGAAATTATTCTACCGGGTGCGATGCCTTCTATTTTAGTTGGTTTACGTTTTGCATTAGGTTTGGTTTGGGTGTTACTCATTGTAGCTGAGACTATTTCAGCACAAGCAGGTATCGGTTACATGACCATGAATGCGCGTGAGTTTTTGCAAACAGATGTGGTACTCGTCGGTATTCTTCTTTATGCCCTATTAGGTAAGTTAGCCGATGTTTTAGCACAACTTTTGGAACGTTATTTACTACGCTGGCATGCCGGTTATCAAAAATAAAGGAGCTTAAAATATGACAAATCTGAATTTAAATATTAATCAGAATGACGTAGAGCTCATTCCAGAAAATCATCCAGAGTCACAAGAACCCGTAGTAGGTGCAGAGATTCTGATTGAACAGCTTTATAAGTTTTATAGTGAGGTTAAAGTTCTTGAAGATCTTAACCTACATATTCAACCGGGCGAATTTTTAGCTATTGTTGGTCGTAGTGGCTGCGGTAAAAGTACCTTACTACGCTTAATTGCCCAACTTGAAAAAGCAAGTTTTGGTGAGATCAAGTTTAAATCTGCCCGACATTTACGTGAAGGAATTACTAACGATGATATTCGGGTTATGTTCCAAGACCCACGCCTACTTCCTTGGCGAAATATTCTTCAAAATGTTCAACTTGGGCTACCAAAATCGCAACATGCTTTAGCAGAAGAATTATTAGAGAAAGTAGGTTTAAAAGAAAAAGCGGGACAATGGCCTTCACAGCTCTCTGGTGGACAACGACAACGTACCGCCCTAGCTCGTGCGTTATCTCATACTCCCCGTATTTTACTGCTAGATGAACCTTTGGGTGCATTAGATGCGCTCACCCGCCTTGAGATGCAAAGCTTGATTGAACGTTTATGGAAAGAGCAAGGTTTTACTGCCATTTTGGTCACACACGATGTAAGTGAAGCAGTGCAACTGGCCGACCGTATTATCCTATTAGATAAGGGCCAAATTGCCCAAAGTTTTCAAGTGAATTTGCCACGTCCGCGTAAAAAGAGCATCACTTTTGCCCAGCTTGAACAACAAGTACTCGACGCAGTCTTAGCAACTTAAGGTTGAGATGAGTAATGAGAACCATTTCAACAACAAAATGCCCACTTAATGAGCAATAAAACTGATGATTTATTGCTCTTTTTTGGGGCGAATATAAAAAAATATTTTTAAGAATAACAATAAACTAGTGAATCTCTCTATTTTTTGCACAATAGTATATCTATTGCTCAAATAACTATCCGTTTTTTCACTAAAAAAGTGAGACACCTGTGCACAAATCAAACGATTTACCTTACAATGGGAGCACTATCTTTTTAATTTATGCAGCAAATGGAACAAAAGAAGAGTACTCAAAAGCGCAATCAGCTTCTTGCTGCCGCCCTTGATGTGTTTTCACTATATGGGTTCAGTGGTGCAAGTCTGGATGAAATTGCCCAACTCGCTGACATGCATAAGTCGAATATTTTCTATTACTATGAAAATAAAGAGTCTTTATATGTGGAAGTGCTGACCACAGTTTTACAAAAATGGCTTGCTCCCTTACAAACTTTAGAAGCTGAGTTAGAACCAGCCGAAGCTTTGTCTCACTACTTAATACAAAAAATCGAACTTTCTCGTAGCCAACCAAAAGCTTCGCGATTATTTGCTTTGGAAATTATCCAAGGGGCACCGCACATTTTGCCTATACTGAAAGGGCCTTTGAAAAAGCTATTTAAGCGCAAAGCTAAGGTTATTCAGACATGGCAAGAAGAAGGAAAAATTTCACCGGATATCGACCCGGAGCTTTTAATTCTCAATATTTGGGGGCTTACACAAAATTATGCCGATTTTGCGACTCAAATGGAAATGGTAACCGGGAAAACGCTTCGTAACCGCAGTATGTTCCAACGCTCGATTGAGCATACAGTACATATGATGCTCTACGGCGTATTACCTCGCTAAAATAAAAAAGATCGGCAAATTTGCCGATCTTTTTTAAAAATGATTTTGATAAAGAGCCAAGAGCTTTTGCGCACCCAATAATAAATTTTCTTCCCAATCTAAATGAGCGGTATCGTCTGCGCCATCAGTAATATATTTCACCGAAATTAGGCGTACACCTAGCTTGTGGCAAACTTTGGCTAAAGCATACCCTTCCATATCCACCACATCACACGCGACTTTTGGCTGGCCAGTTTCAAATGAATCCCCTGTCCCGCAAATTCCTTTTGGCAAATCAGCAAAATGTGGTTGAAGATGAATCTCTGCCGGTAAATGATCATCTAACGGCGTTACACCTACTTCAAACCCTAATGGTGAAACATCCATATCACGTTGTACAAAGGTTTTTACTTCAACTAAATCATGTCGATTAAAAGACGAACTTCCAGCTGTACCTAAGTTAATTAGAGTTTTACAGCCTGTTTTTTGAATAACTTCAAATGCTTTAAAGGCAGCGTTGATTTTACCGATACCACTGTAATGGACTTCAATACCTGCTTGCTCAAATAAACCTTTAGATTCATTAGGAAGTGCCATAATTAAAGCGATATCTTTGTTCATTCAAAAAGGCTCAATTCAAGATTAATAAATTAGAAAATAAGTATAAATCAGGTGCAAAAGCTTTTTTGCACCTTTTCACCATTACTGCATTCTTTCTTGTAAAGCTACCAAACATGGAGAAAAGAACAGCTTGCCACTATATGCGCCAGCTAGGGTTTTCTTCATTACTACGCTCCACATTACAAGTAATAAAATACTGAATGCCACAGCAACGTATTGTAGAAATATAACTTCAATCTGATGACTTAGATTAAATAAAGCCAAAATAAACACACCAAATGGGAAAGTTAAACCCCACCAACCCAAGTTAAACGGAATACCTGTTTTTGCATGACGAAGTGTTGTTAAAATCGCAAGACCTAGCCACCATAACCCGAACCCTAAAAGTACCAGACTACCCACAACGCCTAATGCTTGAAATACATGGGCAAACTCAGAAAAGTCAACATTTACCAATACTCTTTTTGCCTGTTCACCTAGCAACAATAGACCTAAAGCACCTGTGCCAATTGGGCCTAAAGATAACCAGCTAGAAATTGCGACTTCTTTTTCTGGTAACTGATGCAAAGCCATACGCAACATTAAAATCGTTAAAATGGCAAATGCAGGTAATACAGAAATTCCCCAGAGTACATATCCCGCTAACAATAAATGAAAGCTGTGAAAATCTGTTGGTAAATGTGCAACCAACATGCCCGCAGAGCTTGCAGCGACTTCACAAGCAACAACAGGTAACAACCAAATTGCAGTCATGGTATGTAGCTGATGATTCTGACGGCTAAACATGCAAAATGGTACGATCCACGCAATTGCTAACGCTAAAAAGACATCGATGTACCATAAAGCTTGGGCAATATGGATTGCTACTTCACCATAAAGCCCGATTCCGAAGCTTAAAAAGCCATTTAGTATGGTTGCAAGTCCCATCGGTATAGCGCCTAAAAACAAGCTCATATTTGGATGATTAAATACTTGCTTCGCTTCATGAGGGAAAAGAAACCATCGCAATAAATAAAGACCTGAAAAAACACTAAATAGAACAATATTAAATTGCCATAACAGTGTCGCCAGCATAAATAAAAATGTTTTGGCAAATGGAAGCTGAATTAAAATCATACTCACCACACCAGTACCCATAGTTGCTGTAAACCAATTTGGGGTAAAATGCCGTATAACATCTTTACTTTGATTTAATTGGTAAAAGGGTCTTTTCATCTTAAGTCTCTAATCAAAGAGTGGATGAAACTATAGTAGGATAAATTAATAATAAGAAAAACTGATTTATTTTTATTTAATTCATCAATTTTTTAGATATAAAAGATATTCATATTGAAAAATACCTGAGTAAAAACACAACAACAAGACGAATCTGTGAGATTATGGCAATATATAGCCCTTGCAAAAATAGCCATATTTTAAGTTCATGAAACTGCTACGTCTTAATGCGTTATCGCCCAATTTCCAGTTGCCGCAAACAGCGGTAACTATTGGTAATTTTGATGGTGTCCATTTAGGTCACCAAGCGATGATTGCTCAACTGAAAAAAATTGCTGCAGCACAAGGCTTAAAAACATTGGTCATGATTTTTGAGCCCCAACCGCTTGAGTTCTTTAAAGGCTACGATGCCCCGCCTCGTATTAATTCCTTACGGGAAAAAGTTGAATATCTAGCTGAACATGGGGTGGATTACATTGCGGTTGCCAAGTTTGACCAGCATTTCCGTAGCATGAGTGCTTCTGAGTTTGCAGATTTATTAAAAGACAAATTAAATGCTCAAGCTTTGGTTTTAGGAGATGACTTTCATTTCGGCAAAGACCGTCAAGGTAACAGCGAATTTTTAAAGAATTACGGATTTCAAGTCACAAATTTACATACGATTGAACTCGAAGGTGAACGCGTCAGTTCAACTCGTATTCGCCAAGTGCTTCAAGTGGGCAATCTCGCTTTAGCAGCTAAATTATTAGGCCGTCCGTACAGTATTACCGGACGTGTTCAATATGGCGACCAAATTGGACGAACTTTAGATTTTCCAACGATTAATGTTCGTCTAAACCGCCATAAGCCTTGTTTAAATGGTATTTATGGCGTTGAAGTCATTTGCGAAACAACTTCGCTAACTCAAAAAGTGCTTCAGGATGATCCTGAAAAACCGGGAATTGCCGGATATCATGAAAACAGCCTCTATGGTGCAGGTCATGTCGGTACTCGTCCGGCCATCCAGCAAGAGCATCCAGAGTGGAGATTAGAAGTACATTTCCCTGATGTTTCTGCTAATCTGTATGGCTTATTTATGCGGGTGACTTTTCTTCACTATCTTCATGGTGAATTGAACTACCCTTCGCTTGAGGCACTTAAGGCAGGAATTGATAATGACGTGCAGCAATTACGACAATATCGTAACGACACGACACAATTTCCTTTTTAATTCGAATTTTGATTGTAAAACATGTCGGCTCCCAAGCTGATTAAACTGGAAGACAACTTGCATGAGCGATAAGCAAACTACTGAAAATGCAGTGGACTACAAAGCCACGCTAAACCTGCCGAATACTCAATTTGCAATGAAAGCAAATTTGGCAGTACGTGAAGTGAAATGGTTAGAAGAGTGGTATACCGACAACATTTATCAGCAGATTCGTGCATCGCGTATTGGCAAGAAAAAATATATTTTGCATGATGGCCCTCCATATGCGAACGGTACAATTCACTTGGGTCATGCGGTTAACAAAGTACTCAAAGACGTCATCGTAAAAAGCCGTACTTTGGCAGGTTTCGATGCGCCATATGTACCAGGTTGGGACTGTCACGGTTTGCCAATCGAACTAAAAGTTGAAGAAAAAGTAGGTAAAGTGGGCGAAAAAGTTGATGCAGCCACTTTCCGTAAACACTGCCGTGAATATGCGCTAAAGCAAATTGATTTACAGCGTACTGACTTTAAACGTCTTGGTATTTTAGGTGACTGGGATAATCCTTACCTCACCATGAACTACAAACAAGAAGCCGATATCGTTCGTGCTTTAGGTTTAATCCAAAAAAATGGTCATATCCAGCCGGGCTTAAAGCCAGTGAACTGGTGTATGGACTGTGGTTCAGCACTTGCTGAAGCTGAAGTTGAATACGAAGATAAAAAGTCTGACGCAATTGACGTTGGTTTTGGCGTTGTAGATTTAAAAGACTTAAGCGCTCGTGTAAATGTAGATGTTCAAGATCCAACTGATATCGTGATCTGGACCACTACTCCTTGGACATTACCAGCGAACCAAGCAGTTGCATTGCATGCCGAAATTGAATATCAATTGGTACAAGTGACTACTGAACGCGGTAAGCAAAACTTTGTTCTTGCTAAAGACTTAGTTGCTTCTGCAATTGAGCGTTACAAGCTTGAAAACCCAGTTGTTTTAGCTGACTTCACTGGTTCAGTTCTTGAAAACCTTACTTTACAACATCCTTTACTTACCGATCGTCAAGTTCCGGTTATTTTAGGTGAACACGTTATCGCAACAAGCGGTACAGGTGCGGTACACACTGCGCCTGGCCACGGTGCAGACGACTATAAAGTAGGTCTTCAATACAACCTGAAAGTTGAAAATCCAGTGGGTGGTAACGGAGTTTACTTACCAACTGCACCAATCTTTGCTGGTGAGCACATCTATAAAGCCAATCCAAAGATTATCGAAGCTTTAGGTGCTGTAGGTCGCTTATGGGCTCATCAACCAATTAAACACAGCTACCCACACTGCTGGCGCCATAAAACTCCGATTATTTTCCGTGCTACACCACAATGGTTTATCAGCATGGATCAAAAAGGTTTACGTGATGGTGCGCTTAACGCGATTGAAAACGATATCGAGTTTGTACCGAACTGGGGTAAAAACCGTATTGAATCAATGATCGAAGGCCGTCCGGACTGGTGTATCTCACGTCAACGTACTTGGGGTGTGCCAATTCCTTTCTTCGTTCATAAAGATACGAATGAATTGCACCCTCGTACGCCTGAACTCATTGAAGAAGTTGCAAAACTTATCGAACAAGAAGGTATCGATGCATGGTTTAACCGTGATGCAAAAGACTTCATTGGTGAAGATGCTGAACAGTACAATGCTGTTCGTGATACGCTTGATGTATGGTTTGACTCTGGAACAACACATTACGCTGTACTTGAGCAACGTGAAGAATTAGAAAGCCCTGCTGACTTATATTTAGAAGGTTCAGACCAACACCGTGGCTGGTTCCAATCTTCTTTATTAACCTCTATGGCAATTCATAACCGTGCGCCATATAAAGCCTTGTTAACTCATGGTTTTACAGTGGATGAAAATGGCCGTAAATTGTCGAAATCTTTAGGCAACTATATTCCGCTTGAAGAAATTATCAAACAACTGGGTGCAGATGGCTTACGTTT
Organism: Acinetobacter sp. 1130196; assembly: GCF_000588095.1. Classification (NCBI taxonomy): domain Bacteria; kingdom Pseudomonadati; phylum Pseudomonadota; class Gammaproteobacteria; order Moraxellales; family Moraxellaceae; genus Acinetobacter; species Acinetobacter sp. 1130196. Next base: position 48,917 of record NZ_JFWX01000024.1, read on the forward strand.
ATATGTAGCATCTAGCGACTATCGCTATGAAATTGCAGCATCAAAAGAAATCTTTAGCCGTGTAAGTGATAGCTACCGTCGTATTCGTAATACGCTCCGCTTCTTGCTTGCAAACTTAAATGGTTTCAAACCAAGTACAGATGCTCTGGCAGTAGATGACCTTATTGCTCTTGATCAATACATCTTACAACGTGCGAATGAAGTACAACAAACTATTATCGCGGCCTATGAAGAAATGAACTTCCATGTCGTGTGTAGCGCATTAACAAGCTTCTGTATTAATGACTTAGGTGGTTTCTACCTAGACATTATCAAAGACCGTCAATACACCACTAAGGCTGACTCACAAGCACGTCGTTCTGCACAAACAGCGCTTTACCATATCGTACAAGCATTTGTGCGCTGGATGAGCCCTATCTTAAGCTTCACTGCTCAAGAAGCTTGGCCACTTATTCCAGAACAAACTGAAAAGTATGTATTTACAGCTGAATGGTATGATCTACCTGTTTCATCAAAAGCAAACTTGCTTTCTGAAGAAGATTGGCAAACATTGATTAGCGTAAAATCTGCAGTAAATAAACAGATTGAAGCAGCTCGTAACGCTAAACTTGTCGGTAGTAATCTTTCAGCCAAAGTTGAACTTTGGGCAAATGAATCATTACAAACAGTTTTAAACCAACTGGCTGATGAACTCCGTTTTGTTCTTATTACTTCGCAAGTAGTAGTACATCCATTTGCTGAACAAGGTGAAGCAACTGAAATGGAAGGCTTACGTGTACAAGTATCTGCAGCTGAAGGTGAAAAATGTGCACGTTGCTGGCATGTCCTTCCTGATGTGAATACACACGCCGATCATCCTGGTTTATGTGGTCGTTGTATTGTGAACGTCACTGGTCGTGGCGAAGTGAGAAAATATGCCTAATTCACAAGCTAAAAAAGGCTTATTCCAGTTTTATCCGCACAACCTCATTTGGCTTGGACTTTCTGTCCTTGCCATTGTGTTGGATCAATGGACAAAATGGATTGCAAGTACACATCTGAACTACGCAGATCCTGTACCTGTACTTCCATTTTTAAACTGGACACTATTACATAACTATGGTGCAGCTTTTAGCTTTTTATCTGATGCTGGAGGATGGCAACGCTATTTCTTCACATCTTTGGCAGGCTTAGTTTCAATACTTTTTGTATTTTGGTTGCTACGTATGCCTAAAAAAATGGTGGTGCTACCTGTAGCTATCGCTTTAATTTTAGGTGGAGCATTAGGTAATTTAATTGACCGTATTACTTTAGGGTATGTGGTCGATTTCATTCATGTTTATTACCAAAATCATCACTTTCCAGCTTTTAATATAGCGGACAGTGCCATTACTCTAGGTACCATTTTGCTACTCATCGATACATTCTTCCTTGAGAAGCAAAGACCTAAAAATTCGGATGCATAATATGACCGAAATTATTCAACCTAATGAAGAAATTCGTATTACTGACGGTTCTAAAGTTGACCTACACTTTTCTGTTGCTCTTGAAAATGGCGTAGAAATTGACAATACACGGAGCCGTGAAGAACCTGTTAGCTTGACTATTGGCGACGGTAACTTGTTACCAGGTTTTGAGAAAGCCTTATTCGGCTTACGTGCAGGTGATCGACGTACTGTACATCTTCCACCAGAAGATGCTTTTGGTCCTTGGAACCCTGAAAATATACAAACTTTTGATACAGTTAAATTTGAACAACGACCTATTCCTGGTCACATGATCGAGTTTGAAGATAAAGCAAAAGCAACTTTATTTGGTGTCGTGAAGTCAGTGAATGATGATATTACTGAAATTGATTTCAACCACCCTTTAGCTGGCAAAAATATTACTTTTGAAGTAGAGATATTCAAAGTAACTCCAGCTGGCCAGCAAGGCATTAAGTTGATGTAAAAAAAGCCCTCGATTGAGGGCTTTTTTATTATTTAACTTTTATGGGTCATAAGAATCCTTACAAATTCTATATTCTCACGTTCTAGGTAATGAATTAAGTTATAAAGATAAAAATCCGTAGGAAAAATATATGCTGGTCTATATCATCGTAGGAAGTGTTCGTGAAGGACGCACAGCTATTAAAATTGCCAATTGGTTAGAAACAGCAATTCCATCATTTAATCTAGAAGATTTCCAGACAGAAGTAATTGATTTAAAAGAGTGGAATTTACCGTTATTTTCAGGCTCTCACCCACCTGCAACAGGTATTTATGATCAACCTAAACAACAAGAATGGGCAGATAAAATTGCCAAAGCTGATGCATTTATCTTTATTAGCCCAGAGTACAACCATGGTTACAGTCCAGCTTTAAAAAATGCACTCGACTATGTTGGTAAAGAATGGAGTGGCAAACCAGCCGCATTTATTGGCTATGGCTCAACAAATGGCTCTCGTTCTATTAGCCAAATACGCCAAGTCACTTCAAGTTTAAGTATTGTTGACCCAAATGCTGTAATAGAAATACGAGATATCTTTAAACGCAATAAAGATGAAAAGTTCGAAGCCAATGAATTTGAAGTAAAAGGGCTTCAATCAATTGTCGAGAAACTACAGAAATATCATTTGTCTTAAATTGAACAAAAAGCCTCTTTTTCAAATAAAAGGGGCTTTTTAATTTTATAAACTTTTTAAATAATTCACTATGTCAGTATTACCCGCCATTTCTGCAAGCTGTAGTGCTGTATATTCGCTTTTATAAGTGACATGCGCCCCTTTTTCAACTAAGAGCTTCACTATCTCTAAATGATCATTCTCAGCCGCTGCTTGTAGAGCAGTATACCCTTCATCATCAGTCTGATTAGGGTCTTCTCCATCTATTAATAATTGTTTTACTTGTTCTAGATCACCTAAAGATGCCCAATAGATCAACTCTGGAAGAGAAAGTTCTTCATCGTCTTCAGATATGGGAGAGAAAGAATTAATTTTCACGGGGACACCAAAAATAAAAAACTTCCTCATTATATCCATAGAACCGAGTAAGCATCCAAAATGATTTGTAGCTCTATATTTAAATATTTCTTTTCTGATTGATTTACCGCCCATAAAGCAACACCCCGACCTCTTTTGAGATTGGGGTGTTTAGAATAATGAGCTGGCGATGACTTACTCTCACATGGGTAACCCCACACTACCATCAGCGCTAAGAGGTTTCACTTCTGAGTTCGGGAAGGGATCAGGTGGTTCACTCTTGCTATGGTCGCCAGCACAACTGTTTATGGATACTTGCTTTGGTCTTATTGACTGCCGAAGCGTTTTCCAAATCTTTATAGATTGGGCTGATTGAATCTGATTGTGTTCATTTTATCTAGTGGAATAACTAAATCAAGTTGCTTTGTAGATTTATGAATCGATTGATGCTTTATATACAACTGCTTGGGTGTTGTATAGTCAAGCCTCACGAGCAATTAGTATTGGTCAGCTTCACATATCACTATGCTTCCACATCCAACCTATCAACGTCCTAGTCTCGAACGGCTCTTTAGAGGAATAAATTCCTAGGGAAATCTTATCTTGAGGTAGGCTTCCCGCTTAGATGCTTTCAGCGGTTATCCCTTCCGAACATAGCTACCCGGCGATGCGACTGGCGTCACAACCGGTACACCAGAGGTTCGTCCACTCTGGTCCTCTCGTACTAGGAGCAGATCCTCTCAAATTTCCAGCGCCCACGGTAGATAGGGACCGAACTGTCTCACGACGTTCTAAACCCAGCTCGCGTACCTCTTTAAATGGCGAACAGCCATACCCTTGGGACCTGCTTCAGCCCCAGGATGAGATGAGCCGACATCGAGGTGCCAAACACCGCCGTCGATATGAACTCTTGGGCGGTATCAGCCTGTTATCCCCAGAGTACCTTTTATCCGTTGAGCGATGGCCCTTCCATACAGAACCACCGGATCACTAAGACCTACTTTCGTACCTGCTCGACTTGTGGGTCTCGCAGTTAAGCGCGCTTTTGCCTTTATACTCTACGCGTGATTTCCGACCACGCTGAGCGCACCTTCGTACTCCTCCGTTACTCTTTAGGAGGAGACCGCCCCAGTCAAACTACCCACCAGACACGGTCCTCGTCCCGGATAACGGGACAGAGTTAGAACCTCAACATTACCAGGGTGGTATTTCAAGGACGGCTCCATTGGAACTAGCGTTCCAACTTCAAAGCCTCCCACCTATCCTACACAAGTAAGGTCAAAGTTCAGTGTCAAGCTGCAGTAAAGGTTCACGGGGTCTTTCCGTCTAGCCGCGGGTACACTGCATCTTCACAGCGATTTCGATTTCACTGAGCCTCTGCTGGAGACAGCGCCGCCATCATTATGCCATTCGTGCAGGTCGGAACTTACCCGACAAGGAATTTCGCTACCTTAGGACCGTTATAGTTACGGCCGCCGTTTACTGGGGCTTCGATCAAGAGCTTCGCTTACGCTAACCCCATCAATTAACCTTCCAGCACCGGGCAGGCATCACACCCTATACGTCCACTTTCGTGTTTGCAGAGTGCTATGTTTTTAATAAACAGTTGCAGCGGCCTGGTTTCTGCGGCTGTCATCAGCTCAGGAAGCAAGTTCCATCACCAACAACAGCGTACCTTCTCCCGAAGTTACGGTACCATTTTGCCTAGTTCCTTCAGCAGAGTTCTCTCAAGCGCCTTGGTCTACTCGACCTGACCACCTGTGTCGGTTTCGGGTACGATTCCTGTGTAACTGAAGCTTAGAGACTTTTCCTGGAAGCATGGTATCAGCCACTTCGCTGTACAAGTACAGCTTGCTATCGGATCTCAGTATAGAGTACCCCGGATTTGCCTAAGATACATACCTACATCCTTCCACCTGGACAACCAACGCCAGGCTGACTTAACCTTCTCCGTCCTCTCATCGCATTACACAGAAGTATTGGAATATTAACCAATTTCCCATCGACTACGCCTTTCGGCCTCGCCTTAGGGGTCGACTCACCCAGCCCCGATTAACGTTGGACTGGAACCCTTGGTCTTTCGGCGAACGGGTTTTTCACCCGTTTTGTCGTTACTCACGTCAGCATTCGCACTTCTGATACCTCCAGCATACTTCTCAATACACCTTCATCGGCTTACAGAACGCTCCCCTACCACTTGACTAATGTCAAATCCGCAGCTTCGGCACATAGTTTTAGCCCCGTTACATCTTCCGCGCAGGCCGACTCGACTAGTGAGCTATTACGCTTTCTTTAAAGGGTGGCTGCTTCTAAGCCAACCTCCTAGCTGTCTATGCCTTCCCACATCGTTTCCCACTTAACTATGATTTTGGGGCCTTAGCTGGCGGTCTGGATTGTTTTCCTCTTGACTACGGACGTTAGCACCCGCAGTCTGTCTCCCGGATAGTACTCATAGGTATTCGGAGTTTGCATCGGTTTGGTAAGTCGGGATGACCCCCTAGCCGAAACAGTGCTCTACCCCCTATGGTATTCGTCCGAGGCGCTACCTAAATAGCTTTCGGGGAGAACCAGCTATCACCAGGCTTGATTAGCCTTTCACCCCTATCCACAAGTCATCCCCTGGCTTTTCAACGACAGTGGGTTCGGTCCTCCAGTTAGTGTTACCCAACCTTCAACCTGCTCATGGATAGATCGCCTGGTTTCGGGTCTATACCCAGCAACTAAACGCCCTATTAAGACTCGATTTCTCTACGGCTCCCCTATACGGTTAACCTCGCTACTGAATATAAGTCGCTGACCCATTATACAAAAGGTACGCAGTCACACCACGAAGGTGCTCCCACTGCTTGTATGCATGCGGTTTCAGGATCTATTTCACTCCCCTCACAGGGGTTCTTTTCGCCTTTCCCTCACGGTACTGGTTCACTATCGGTCAGTCAGGAGTATTTAGCCTTGGAGGATGGTCCCCCCATATTCAGACAAGGTTTCACGTGCCTCGCCCTACTCGTCATCATTATGTGTGCCCTTTCGTGTACGGGAATATCACCCTCTACGTTCGCACTTCCCAGAGCGTTCCACTAAAACACACATAACTTAATGGGCTGATCCCCGTTCGCTCGCCGCTACTGAGGGAATCTCAATTGATTTCTTTTCCTAAGGGTACTGAGATGTTTCACTTCCCCTCGTTCGCCTTGCAACACTATGTATTCATGTTGCAATACCTACCTTAAAGTAGGTGGGTTTCCCCATTCAGACATCTCCGGATCAAAGGATATTTGCCGCCTCCCCGGAGCTTTTCGCAGGCTATCACGTCTTTCATCGCCTCTGACTGCCAAGGCATCCACCACATGCACTTAATTACTTGACTATACAACCCCAAACAGTCGACGTTACCTACAAGTTAGTAACTTCAACATTTTAGTTTAGAGCACTGTGTATTTAAACACTGTACAGCTTCAATCTAAATTCATATACCAAAACGCTTGATTCAGTTAATTTGCTAGTTCTCAATTCATTCAGATTAATTGCTTAATCTAAACTCTTGAGTGAACAATTTATTTCAGACTCAATTTTGCCAATCTGTTAATGAATAAACATGCCTTCGTCAGGTCATGCTTAATACCGTGATACTTAAATCACAGAAGTTAATAAACCAAGATCGAAATCTCTATTTACTAATTTCTGTAATCCGAACTTATCTTAAGTTCTGGTGGAGACTAGGAGAGTCGAACTCCTGACCTCCTGCGTGCAAAGCAGGCGCTCTACCAACTAAGCTAAGTCCCCAGCTTACATCATCAGTCATGTATCTTTTATCTATAACTTTAACCAGTCAAAGTCATGGTGGGTCTGACAAGACTTGAACTTGTGACCCCACGCTTATCAAGCGTGTGCTCTAACCAACTGAGCTACAGACCCTCAGATACATCTATGAAGAACAACTTGTTGTGGATTCTTACCAATCGTCAATCTTTCGTTAAGGAGGTGATCCAGCCGCAGGTTCCCCTACGGCTACCTTGTTACGACTTCACCCCAGTCATCGGCCACACCGTGGTAACCGCCCTCTTTGCAGTTAGGCTAGCTACTTCTGGTGCAACAAACTCCCATGGTGTGACGGGCGGTGTGTACAAGGCCCGGGAACGTATTCACCGCGGCATTCTGATCCGCGATTACTAGCGATTCCGACTTCATGGAGTCGAGTTGCAGACTCCAATCCGGACTACGATCGGCTTTTTGAGATTAGCATCACATCGCTGTGTAGCAACCCTTTGTACCGACCATTGTAGCACGTGTGTAGCCCTGGCCGTAAGGGCCATGATGACTTGACGTCGTCCCCGCCTTCCTCCAGTTTGTCACTGGCAGTATCCTTAAAGTTCCCGACATTACTCGCTGGCAAATAAGGAAAAGGGTTGCGCTCGTTGCGGGACTTAACCCAACATCTCACGACACGAGCTGACGACAGCCATGCAGCACCTGTATGTAAGTTCCCGAAGGCACCAATCCATCTCTGGAAAGTTCTTACTATGTCAAGGCCAGGTAAGGTTCTTCGCGTTGCATCGAATTAAACCACATGCTCCACCGCTTGTGCGGGCCCCCGTCAATTCATTTGAGTTTTAGTCTTGCGACCGTACTCCCCAGGCGGTCTACTTATCGCGTTAGCTGCGCCACTAAAGCCTCAAAGGCCCCAACGGCTAGTAGACATCGTTTACGGCATGGACTACCAGGGTATCTAATCCTGTTTGCTCCCCATGCTTTCGCACCTCAGCGTCAGTGTTAGGCCAGATGGCTGCCTTCGCCATCGGTATTCCTCCAGATCTCTACGCATTTCACCGCTACACCTGGAATTCTACCATCCTCTCCCACACTCTAGCTAACCAGTATCGAATGCAATTCCCAAGTTAAGCTCGGGGATTTCACATTTGACTTAATTAGCCGCCTACGCGCGCTTTACGCCCAGTAAATCCGATTAACGCTTGCACCCTCTGTATTACCGCGGCTGCTGGCACAGAGTTAGCCGGTGCTTATTCTGCGAGTAACGTCCACTATCTCTAGGTATTATCTAAAGTAGCCTCCTCCTCGCTTAAAGTGCTTTACAACCATAAGGCCTTCTTCACACACGCGGCATGGCTGGATCAGGCTTGCGCCCATTGTCCAATATTCCCCACTGCTGCCTCCCGTAGGAGTCTGGGCCGTGTCTCAGTCCCAGTGTGGCGGATCATCCTCTCAGACCCGCTACAGATCGTCGCCTTGGTAGGCCTTTACCCCACCAACTAGCTAATCCGACTTAGGCTCATCTATTAGCGCAAGGTCCGAAGATCCCCTGCTTTCTCCCGTAGGACGTATGCGGTATTAGCATCCCTTTCGAGATGTTGTCCCCCACTAATAGGCAGATTCCTAAGCATTACTCACCCGTCCGCCGCTAGGTCCAGTAGCAAGCTACCTTTCCCCGCTCGACTTGCATGTGTTAAGCCTGCCGCCAGCGTTCAATCTGAGCCATGATCAAACTCTTCAGTTAAAATCATTTTGCACCTTATTTATAGACAAGGTGCCAATTCTGGCTCATCAATTACTGACTTAAATTTCGCTCAAATAAACTTCGAGTAATTTAAACCAATCAATCAATGAAAATTATTTCGATTAATCAATCAGTAAAAATCCACACAAGTTGTTCTTCAATTCTCTTAATGAT
>NZ_JFWX01000025.1:0-56716 GCF_000588095.1 Acinetobacter sp. 1130196
GTTTTTCAGATTCTGAATTCCAGCGCTTGGTTGGTGTACCTCGACCAGTTTTTAGTGAAATGATCGAAGTTTTAAAAGAAGTAGAATCACTTAAAAAGAAATCTGGGCGTCCTCATACTTTAGCTATAGAGGATCAATTATTATTAACACTCAATTACTTACGGAATTACAGCACTCAATTGGAGTTGGCTGCAAATTACCATATCGCTGAAAGTAATGTGAATCGAACCATTAAAAAGGTTGAAGATGCATTGATGAAATCAAGACGGTTTACTCTGCCAAAACGAAGCATTACCACAGCAGACGAACAGTTTAACTGGGTCATTATTGATGCGACAGAATGTTCAATAGAACGTCCGAAAAAAAAATCAGAGTAAGTTCTACAGTGGTAAAAAGAAGAAACATACGCTAAAAGCACAAGTGATCTATCATCCGAACAGCAAACAAATCATAGGGCTAGATATATCGAATGGCAGTCAGCATGACATTAAATTGGCAAGAAGAACGGTTAAAAAATTCAAACATTGTAAATATGTTATGACCGATTTAGGGTACTACGGATTAGAGCAAGATGGCTTTAAATTATTGATGCCAATAAAGAAAAAGAAGAATTTACCCTTATTTGATGTTGAGAAAAAGTACAATAAAATGATTGGAAAAATACGAGTTGTGATCGAACATATTAATAGTCAATTGAAAACATTTAGAATATTAAGTGAACGCTATCGAAATAGACGGAAAAGATTCGGTTTACGCATTAACTTAATCGCTGCACTGGTAAATCGGATGAACTTGCAATAACGACTTTCGCAAGAGGTCTAATATTTCAATTTAAAAATTAAAATAAATAAAGTTTAACATGTTGATAATTTTCTACCCTTTTAGACCAACTCATATTAGAATTCCGCAACCTTATTGTCTCCCACGTCTCTATGAAAAAGTTTTTAGGCAATTCTATCTTCAAAGCAGTTGGTTGGACCTATGATGTAGATCCTACAATTCTTGAAAAAAAACAAGTAATTATTGGGTTCGAGCACACTTCTAACCTTGATGCGATCTTATCAATCGCTCTGTTTCAAATCTTAGATTTAAAAATTCATACGCTAATTAAAAAAGAGCTTTTTAAAGGCCCAATGAAGCCCATACTTGAAAATCTAGGCGGTATTCCGGTAGACCGTAAAGCAAGTAAAGATATTGTTTCTCAAATGGTCGAAAAATTTCAAAGTAATGATACCTTCAATCTAGTCATTGCCCCTGAAGCAACTCGTGCAAAAGATGGATCTGAGCGCAAACCTATTCGTACAGGTTTCTGGCATATTGCAAAAGCTGCGAATGTTCCAATTGTACTGATGTATGCAAATGCAAGAACAAAGAAAGGTGGCATTTTAGGTAAAATTTACCCTTCAGATTTGCAAAAAGATCTTGAAACAATTAAAGAACTTTATGCGCAATATGATATTGATGTGAAGATTAACTAATTTGTTCTGTAAGCGCTTTTAAGACTAATTTTTTACTTAAATTTAGGCCTTCTAAGCGTTGCTAATTGGTTAACAAAACATAGGACAACAGTTTTCAAGAAAACCATGCCTATGATAATATTCTGTCACTTTTGCATTTTTTAATTTTTGGAGTTCACTTCCATGGCGGGTCATTCTAAATGGGCCAATATTAAGCATCGTAAAGCTAAACAAGATGCAAGTCGCGGTAAAGTTTTTACTAAATATATTCGTGAAATTGTGACTGCTGCCAGACTTGGTGGTGGAGATGCTGCTAGCAACCCTCGCCTTCGTGCTGTTGTCGAAAAAGCACTTTCAGTCAACATGACACGTGACACCATTAACCGTGCAATCCAACGTGGTGTGGGTGGTGAAGATAATGATGATTTAAAAGAAGTAACTTACGAAGGTTATGGCGTTGGTGGTGTTGCTGTCCTTATTGAAACAATGACAGATAACCTCAACCGTACAGTTCCAGATGTACGTCACTGTTTCAGTAAAACAAATGGTAACTTAGGAACTGCGGGTTCTGTATCTTATCTATTTACTAAACGTGGTGAAATTACTTTTGAAGATGTTTCTTTAGAAGACAAAATCATGGAAGTAGCTTTAGAAGCAGGTGCAGAAGATATTGAAGTTTCAGAAGATGAAATTTTAGTAATTACTTCACCAGAGACTTTTGGTGAAGTTCAAGATGCTCTTGCTGCCGCAGGTTTAAAATCTGATAATGCAGAAGTTGTGATGAGTCCATCAACAAAAGCTGAAATTACAGATATTGACCAAGCAAAACAAATTCTTAAAATGATTGATATGTTTGAAGATCTTGATGATGTACAAAACGTTTATACAAACGTTGAATTCTCGGAAGAAGTTTTAGCTCAATTAGATGCTTAAACCAAACATTGAAATTAAAAACGCACCAATTGGTGCGTTTTTCTATAGTTTATTTAATAAGTTATAACAGTTAAATACATTGTACTTTTTGATGACAAAGCTCGAATGTAGAGCGACTACATTGTCAATTTTACCAATGCGTCTTAATAAAATTTCGCTATAGTCATCCATATTGCGCGCCACTAATTCAAGAATGAAGTCAGCACTTTGACCCGTAACTAAAAATGCATTTGTAACTTCAGGAATAGCTTCAATTTCAGAAAGAAATTTATCGAAGGTTTCACTATCATGTTTACTTAAAGAGACTTGTAGCAAAATATGCAAAGTAAACCCTAGTTTGCTAAAGTTAATTTCTCTTTTAAGCTGCCCCATGATATTAGCTTCAATCAAATGCTTAATACGGCGATGGACAGAGCTAACTGAAAGATTAATCCGTTCTGAAAGCTCATTCAAATTCAGGTCTTCATGAGACAAAATTTCCAGAATTTGTTTATCAAAACGGTCAAGCTCCATCCTTTTCTCCAAATAGCATTTTATATAACTTAACAGTATATCCTAAAGCCAAGCCCACTTTAAAAATCAAACCAGATTAAAAATAGGAATAAGCTTTACTTTAATATCTTGAATCAAGTCTGTGCCTGTTAACTGTGCAGTAGCCTGGCATTTATAGCGCATTTGAAATCGCTATAGCGTTATATTTTTTTAATGTTTCACTTAGCACATCAGCAAAAGTATATCTTATTTCAAAAATCTCAAGCTTTATTTAATAAAATCAGTAGTTTTAAAATTTTTTAAAAAGTTGGCACTGTTTTTGTTATGCACATACGGGAAAACTTTATCCGATGTGGGGAATGCTTGTGAAAAATATCAAAACTTTAGTTCTAGCAATGACTACTATTAGCCTAACAGGTGTAGTTATGCCAGCCCATGCAGCTACTGACGCAGAAGTAGATGCTTTACGCAAAGAGGTTGGTGAGTTAAAACAACTTGTGCAGCAATTATCAAATCAGCAAAAAACAGCATCAGCAGTAAATACTCCAACAGTTTCACAAACGACAACCGTAGCTAGCTCACCAGCTCCTCAGAGCAAACCAGATTGGATGCAAATGCCTGATGGACAGACTCAAGTTAAGCTTTATGGAAATGTACGAGTAGATGCCACTTATGACTTTAAAGGTTCAAATGGAAGCATTTCAAATGCAGCCAACTATCCTTTAAACAAAGATGATCCAAGACAGGACTCGCTAAATGTATCTGCAGCAACCACACGTATTGGTTTAGATATCACCCGACCTACGCAATATGGCGATTTAACCGGAAAAATTGAAGCCGACTTTATGGGCGGTAATGGTGACAATGGTAGTGGAACTTTCCGTGTACGCCATGCCTATATGTCTTTAGGTAAATGGTTAGCAGGTCAAACCACTTCACCCTTTGTAAATACGGACACATCCCCAGAAACATTAGACTTTACTGGCGCAGTTGGTACAGGAACAACGCGTACAGTACAAGTTCGTTATACACAGCCTATTGATGCACAACAAAAAATATTATTTGCTTTAGAAGGTGGTGATGTTGAAAAAGTAGGAAATGTGGCGGGGGGAAGCCGCTTCCCCGCTCTAACCACTCGATATGATTTTAAAACTGCTGATAATAAAGGCTTATTACAACTTCATGGACTTGTTCATGAAAACCGAGTAGCACCTAAGGATAGTACGTCTGAAGAAAAATTTGGTTGGGGTGTCGGCATAGGTGGAAAATATGATATTACCCCTCAAGATAGCGTAGTTGCCAACTATTATCATGTTAAAGGTGATGGACGATATTTGTCTTATAGCAACTCTGCCTATGCATATGACACGGCGGCTCAAGACATCCAATTAGGTGAATTTGATAGCGCAGTGATCGGCTATCAACGTAAATGGAATCCAATATTACGCTCTACTTTCGCAATTGGCGGAGTTCAATATAAAGATGACAACACATACGCAAATAGTAATTTGACTAATACCAGTTATAACAAGGAAATTTATAATGCACTGGTAAACCTAATCTGGAACCCTGTCAAGAATATTGACTTAGGTGCAGAATATACCTATGGCCAGCGCAAAACATTTGCAGATGATAAAGGCGATTACTCACGCATAAATTTATTAGCAAAATATAATTTCTAAAAACTTAGAAATAAAAAAGAGCCTTTATAGGCTCTTTTTTATTGTTGTATTTAATGCATTGCCTGAATTTTCTGCAAGAAAAGTTTAGCACGCTCATGACGAGCTTCTAAATTATCAAAAAATTCATTGGTTGGACAATCTTCAAGAATTTTACCTTCATCCATGAAAATTAAACGGTTAGATACGCGTTTAGCAAAGCCCATTTCATGGGTAACACACATCATGGTCATACCTTCATGAGCAAGTTGCACCATAACTTCAAGCACTTCACCTACCATTTCAGGGTCGAGTGCCGAAGTAGGTTCATCAAACAACATACAGACTGGGTCCATAGATAAACCGCGAGCAATTGCAACACGTTGCTGCTGACCACCAGAGAGTTGTCCTGGAAATTTATCTTTGTGAGCAAGTAACCCAACTCGTTCTAAATACTTAAGCCCCTTTTCACGCGCTTCGGCAACTGAACGTTTTAACACCTTCACTTGAGCAATGGTTAAATTTTCCAAAACAGTCATGTGCGGAAAAAGTTCAAAATGCTGGAACACCATTCCTACACGAGAACGGAATTTCGCCAGATCAGTTTTTGGATCTTTTAATGAAACCCCGTCAACAATAATGTCACCTTGCTGAAATGGTTCTAAAGCATTTACAGTTTTAATGAGCGTTGATTTTCCTGAACCAGATGGCCCACAAACAACAACGACATCACCTTTTTCAATACTCGTCGTGCAATCTGTTAAAACCTGAAAATCACCATACCATTTAGAGATATGTTGGATGTCTATCATTGGCATTTAAAATCTCCAATTAGCGAATGATGGCAATTTTTTTCTGTAAACGTTTGACTAATTGCGATAGCACAAACGAGCTACAGAAATACACCACAGCGACGATTAAGTAGAATGTTGCTTTCGTTTCAGGGCCATATGTATTAGCCAATGTATCTGCACGACCTAAGAAGTCCGGAGCACTAATAACATAAACTAATGACACGTCCTGAAACAGAATAATAGTTTGAGTGAGTAATACTGGGAGCATATTACGGAAGGCCTGCGGTAACACTACATAACGCATAGATTGCCCATAGGTAAACCCTAAAGCGTAGCCTGCATTGACCTGACCTTTTGAAATAGACTGAATACCAGAACGTACAATTTCCGAGAAAAATGCAGCTTCAAAAATAGCAAAGGTTACAACACTCGAAAATAATGGCCCCCAATAAGTATCTGATTGAAACTCAAATATTTTTGGTAACAAAAAATAGAAAATAAAGATGACCTGAATTAATGGAATACCACGAAATAGATCTACATAGAACTTTGCAAAGTTACTTGCAATGGTGCTGTTAGATAAACGCATCATTGCTAATGGAGTTCCAATCAGGATCCCCCCCATCATCGCAAGCACCGTTACCGTAAGCGTGAAGATAAAACCTTCTTTTAATGCAGCAATAACATCAGGGTTATGTAGTAGAGAAAAATCCATAATTATTTTCCTCCCGAACCTAAACCTGGTACAGCCATACGTTTTTCAATCCATGCCATCACAAATTTAATGGTGTAGGTAATGATTAAATAAACCGGCGTAGACAGAATAAGAATGATAATGTCCTGAGAAGTTTCTTCTCGCATGGTTTTGGTGTAAGCAAAGAAGTTCAAAACACTTAATGCATATAGAACAGCAGAGTTCTTGAAGACATTCATTGCTTCTGAAGTAATGGTTGGCCATACCGTACGATATGCAACTGGTAAAATCACATAACGATAACTTTGCGCTGTTGTAAAACCCATTGCAGAAGCGGCAAATTTTTGTCCACGAGAAACCGTGTTAATCCCCGCTCTTACATGCTCAGAAACACGTGCTGCGGTATATAGACCCAAAGCAAAAACGCCAATAACAGCAGGATGATGATTTAAAATATTTTTCCACCAGCCACCTGCTACGACGTCCCCACTTCCGGCACTTAAACTATCTGGTAAGAACTCCGGGAATACAAAAGCCCAGAAGAATAACTGTACAATTAAAGGAATATTACGGAATATTTCGACATAACAGTTGCCGATAAAAGCAAGCGGTTTATTGGGTAAAGTACGAATTACCCCGAGGAGAGAACCTAATAAAAATGCGATAAGAAAGGCTACAACGGCAGTCCATACCATAGTAAAGACACCAGAACCTAACATTTGTAACCATGTGGGCGCCTCAGAATAGGCATTGTAGCTAGAGCTACCAATGACTTTACAAACTGATTCTGCCCATGCGGCTTTATCGACACCATATTCATTAGACTCCGCACAGAATATAGTCCAGTTTAGCGAGCCGACTGACATGTTTGCCCCTTAAATGAATATCTTAGAAAATAGACCACTTGTGCAAATGAGGTTTTACACTTGCACAAGTAAATTTAGGACAAAAGGATCTGGTTAGATTCCTGCATCTGTTGGGTGAGCTTTAAGTTTTTTGTAAGATGAACTTGGTTGCATGTTCAAATTAGTATTTTTTGGTGGGATTGGCGATAAGAACCATTTCTTATATAAAGCGTCCATTTGACCAGTTTTCCATAAATTATTTACGGTACGGTCGGCAATTGCTTTAAATTTTGGATCATCTTTTGCAATCATGATGCCATAAGGTTCTGATGAAAGTACTGGCCCTACAATTGCGAACGCTTTTGGTGTAGATGACTTAGCAATTAGTCCAGCTAAGATATTGTCATCCATAACAAATGCTGCGGCACGACCAGATGCCATCATGGCAAACGAGTCAGAATGGTCTTTACCATAAATGTTTTGTACATTAAGTGACTGACCTTTTTCATTCATTTTAATGTACTTGTCTGATGTTGTACCTTGAGTCGTAACGACCGCTTTACCATTTAAATCAGCTAGACTCTTAATACCAGAGTTGGCTTTAACAGCCATACGCACTTCTGTTGCATAGTAGTTTGTTGAAAAACCAACTTGCTGCTGACGTTGTTTAGAGTTTGTAGTTGTACCACATTCCATATCAATATTGCCGGCTAAAAGCTCAGGAATACGTGTTGATGAAGTTACTGCCTTGTATTCAACTTTTAAACCAGGCATTTTCAATTCTTTTTTAATATCATTTGCGAACTGGTTACAAATGTCGACTGCATAACCTACCGGTTTACCTCCAACAACGTATGAAATCGGGTCGGATGATTCTCGGTGACCAATAACGATTTTTCCAGTACTTTTAATTTTAGCTAATGTATCTGCTGCCTGAATTTGAGAAGTAGCACCAACCGTACAAAGCATAATTGTTGAAACAATGAGAGAGGTTGCAGAACGTTTCATAAGAACTCCTTGATGATCATTCTCTCTATTTGTCTACAGAATCATTCTTGTAGAGAAATAGAGCGATTTATTATTAAATTGCAATTATCGAGCCAACTTTTCCAAGCAGGACTCCATCCATTTGCTTCACTTATTATTCATCTGTTTCGCAGAATTAATACCTTTAAAACTGCTCACATGTTTCTACTTTAATCTATGTTTTAATCTTCTGTCTATTATTAAGCTCATCTATTTACACTTAAATGTGGCAAATATTGATTACAATGTAAACATATGCACAATAAAGTCGCTTAAATTTTTCTAAAAACAGTTTTTAGAAAAAGATTATTTTTTAATAAAAAGAAAAAGCAAACTTATTAAATAGTTAGAACAACGTGGATTAATTTTCTCAAAATAAGATAAATCATCAAAATAATATTTATAAATGTTTTAATAAAATCCATTTATAAAATTGATAGTAATATTTTTTACAATTAAAATGCTTTTAGAAATATGAAAAAAAGGCCCGATTTATTTCGAGCCTTTTTATAAAACCTATAGATTAAATGCCTCTCCAATCAACGCGGGCATTTCTTTCAGTTTGATAGATTCTTAAAACATATTGTCCAAGTGGCAAATCAAGTAAACTTTTTTGATAATTGCTCCACTCTGGAGACACCTCTTCATCCTCTTCGGGTTCCCATGGCGTACCTTTTATTTCTAATAAAGGTGCAAGCATAGAACATACTGAAATATCAGCGAGGCTTAATCGGTCTCCAACCATATAACGTCCTTGATTTTCAATAAGATACTGATTCAGTTCATTGATGAGTTCATCCATACGCTCTTTTGACTGGCTCACCACTTCCCCTTCAAGCTTATAGTTCTTTTTTACTAAAGTTTTGAGGAAAGGTTTTGATATTTTTTCAAACTGACGCAAGTAACCTTGTTCGCCCATCATAATCTCGAGAGCATGGTCGCCATGGGCTAAAGTATGCGCTAGTGCCCAACGACGTACATGCACACCCAGTTCATCTGCCAAACTATCAATCTTAAGTGTTTGCTGCCTAAGTTGCTCATCACGGCGTAAAAGTGCATGTTCTGGATAAGTATCATCCAGATAAAGCGCAATTTTAGTTGATTCAGCAATCCAGCGATGGTCATCTTTCAAAATCGGCAATAAGTTTTGCCCTGTTTTGAGTTGTGCAAAAGCACGATGAAAGCCAGGAATCAAATTATGTGCAACGTAATCAAGTTCTTTATGGTCTAACAACCAGCGAGCTTTTTCACAATAATGAGATAAAGGAAACTGATACAAAACCCGCATAAAATCTCCACGTTTATTTTTATTTGACTATTCGTACAAAAATCGTCTTCGGTAAATAGATACTTTAGAAGCTATTTTTAATGAAAACAATGGATATTGTGCTCATTTTTCACTGACAGTTAGGTCTATATTTTTTATATCTTTTTTTACCGTACTTATAGCTCTTTTTCATATTAAAAAGGCTTTAGTAATTCATTTTGCAAATAAAAATTATAATTCTTTGATTTTTAATATGTTTCTATATCTCTATTTATCTATTAAAAATCAAAAAAAGTGCTTTGCATTTTTATTCATAAGCTGAGCATAAGTCTTCGTTTAGTGGAAAAATATTTCTTTTGTAAGGTAATGACAGCAATACAAGGTGTCATTATGTCTAATTCTCTATCTAAAACGACGGCATACGTCCAAGTCATTCAAAATGATCAACAAGCGATTAATGCTGCTTATCAAGTGGCTGATTTTGCTTTAGAGGGTCGTAATACACGTGATCAACAACGCCAACTTCCTTATGAGCAAATTGAAAGTTTTAGCCAAAAAGGTTTAGGTGGAATTCGCATTGCAAAAAAATATGGCGGTGCATTTGTTTCCAATAAAACACTGGCACAAGTTTTCCGTATTTTAAGTAAAGGCGATGCAAATGTTGGTCAAATTCCACAAAATCAGATTAGCCTGTTGAACCTGATTGAAATCATGGGTACAGAACAACAAAAACAATTTATCTTTTCAGAAATATTAGCTGGTAAACGTCTTGCCAACGGTGGTCCAGAGCGTAATACACATGACTCAAAAACACTAAAAACTACCCTTACCATTGAAAATGGAAAATATATTTTAAACGGCGAAAAGTTTTATTCGACAGGAACAAGCTTTGCGCATTGGCTCGCAATTAAAGCGGTTCATCCTGAAGGTCATGTTGTTTTAGTGATTGTTAACCGAGATGCTCAAGGCATTGAAGTCATTAATGACTGGAATGGGTTTGGTCAGCGTACTACAGCGAGTGGTACGGTTAAATTAAATCAAGTTGAAGTTAATCCTGATCTTATTTTTGATGAACGCTTATTAACACAAGTTCCTACCTATCGCGGTGCGTATTCGCAGTTATTACAAGTGGCAATTGATGTCGGTATTGCGGAAGCTGCTTTTGAAGATACTTTATCGACTATACACAAAGCACGCCCAATTATTGATGCAAATGTTGAAAAAGCCAGCTTTGAACATTACACACTGCAAGAAATGGGTAAGTTAAATATTTTACTCGACGCAGCAATTTTACTGCTTGATGAAGCTGCTGAATATTTAGATGAACTTGACCAACTTGAAAATGTGACTGATGAACAAGTAGCTAAAGCTTCAATTTTGGTTGCTGAAGCAAAAGTCTACGCCAATGATGCGGCTCTACAAATCTCTGAAAAACTACTAGAGCTAGGTGGTAGCCGTTCAAGCTTAAGCCAACACAATTTAGATCAACATTGGCGAAATGCCCGTGTACATACCTTACACGACCCTGTTCGCTGGAAATTACATGCCATTGGCAATTATTACCTTAATGGTCATTTCCCTGCCCGCCATGCCTGGATTTAAGGAGCAATTGTCATGACTTCATATCAATCAGTTCAAACCAAACAAACATCGGTATCTGGTCAAGCACATATTATTCAAAATGATGCTGAAGCTTTAGAAGTAGCCAAACAATTTGCCGAACAATTTAAAAAAACCGCAGTTGAGCGAGACGCTAAACGAATTTTACCGTATACCGAAATTGATGCATTGAGCCAGTCTGGACTTTGGGCAATTACAGTACCCAAGCAATATGGAGGTGCGGAAGTTTAAAGCCATACCGTTGCCAAAGTAATTGCGCTTTTAAGTGGTGCCGATGGTTCAATCGGACAAATTCCACAAAACCATTTCTATGCATTAGAAGTGTTACGTAATACGGGCACAGAAGCTCAGAAACAACGTTTATATGGCGAAGTGCTAAATGGCACTCGCTTTGGTAATGCACTTGCTGAGTTTAAAACCAAAACTTCAACCCATAAACAAACCAATATTCGTCCGCATGAAAATGGATATCTCATTCAGGGTGAAAAGTTTTACTGCACAGGAAGTTTATTTGCTCACCGTATTCCAACCTTAGTTTTAGATGATGCAGGTCGAGAGTATCTAGCCTTTGTAAAAAGTGGTTCACAAGGATTGAAACTTGTTGATGACTGGTCTGGTTTTGGACAGAAAACCACAGGTAGCGGAACGGTTAAATTTGATCAGGTTTTTGTAGATGCAGATGATGTCATTCCTTTTGATACTGCATTTTTACAACCAACCTTAGTCGGTCCTTTTGCCCAAATTATGCATGCATCTATTGAGGTAGGCATTGCACGTGCAGCCTTTGAAGAAAGTTTGCAAAGAGTGCATCAAGCTCGCCCATGGATTGATTCAAATGTAGAAACTGCAAACCAAGATCCTTTAACGATTTATGAATTAGGACGCATTGCGGTAGATGTACGAGCTAGTGAAGTCCTATTAAAACAGGCAGCTCAATCAATTGATGCTGCAAAAATTGAAACCACACCTGAAAGCATTGCTAAAGCATCCATCGATGTTGCAAAAGTACGTGCTCATAGTACCGATATCGCACTCAAAGCATCGTCTAAGCTGATTGAACTTGCTGGTAGCCGTGGTAGTCAGTCTCAAGATGGCCTAGACCGTTTCTGGCGTAATGCGCGAGTACATACCTTACATGATGCTGCACGATGGAAATATTACTTTATTGGGAACTATGTTCTTAACGGTGTTCTACCACCTCGTCGGGGGACATTGTAATGGCAGACTTTAAAGCAAAAGAAATTCTACTAAATGCCTTTGATATGAACTGTGTTGGTCATATCAATCATGGCTTATGGACACATCCACGTGATGAATCACATCGTTTTAACGAATTGAGCTACTGGACAGAACAAGCCAAAACCTTAGAAAGTGGTTTATTTGACGGTTTGTTTATTGCGGACATTACAGGTGTGTATGACGTCTATCAAAATGGTATAGATCTCACTTTAAAAGAGTCCATTCAGCTTCCGAGCCATGACCCGTCTACACTTATTTCAGCTATGGCAACAGTTACACAAAACTTAAGTTTTGGTGTCACTGTGAATTTGAGCTATGAGCATCCGTATCAGTTTGCACGCCGCTTTGCGAGTCTCGACCATTTAACTCAAGGTCGTATTGGCTGGAATATCGTGACAGGTTATTTAGATAGTGCCGAACGGTTAATTGGTCAAAAAGGTTTAAAAGACCACGATGCTCGCTATGAACAAGCCGAAGAGTTTTTAGAGCTCTGCTATAAATATTGGGAAGGATCTTGGGAAAACGACGCCGTTAAAAAAGATAAAGTACAGCGTGTTTTTACAGATCCATCTAAAGTTCACACTATTCACCACCACGGAAAATATTACCAAAGTGAAGGTGTGTTTCAGGTGTCTCCTTCTGTGCAACGCCCCCCGACACTGTTTCAAGCAGGTGCTTCACCAAAAGGCATGCAGTTTGCGACTCGTCATGCTGAGTGTGTATTTATTGGCGGCGACAAACCCGAAAAAATACGTGAACAAGTGAAAAAGATTCGTGATCTTGCAGAACAACAAGGCCGTTCAGCGGATGACATTAAAGTCTTTGTCGGTATAACCGTTGTTGTGGCCGAAACACATGATCTGGCCGTACAAAAACTTAATGAATATCGTCAATATGCAAGTCCTGAAGCAGGCCTCGCACATTATGCGAGTTCAACAGGCATTGACTTAAGTAAATTTGCTGACGATGAAGCAATTCCTTACCAAAAAAGTAACAGCATTGTTTCGATTACCGAAAAATTTAAAGAACAGCAAATCACAAAAAATGACTTAAAAGCTCAACATGTTTTAGGTGGCCGTTATCCCCTTATCGTGGGTAGTGGCGAAGAAGTTGCTGAATACTTAATTCATCTTTTAGATGAGACTGATATTGATGGCTTTAATTTGACACGTACAGTTGCGCCTGAGTCTCACCACGACTTTATTCGCTTGGTTATTCCTGAACTACAGCAACGTGGTCGCTATAAAACTGCATATAAAACGGGTTCACTACGGAACAAAATTTTTAATCGGGGTGATCAATTACCAGAACAACACCCTGTTCAAGCGTTCCGATGTAGTCCCTATAACAACAGCAAAAACCTAACAAAAATTGAAGAAATAACCGCTTAAATTTGGAGATAGACATGGCTCAAACAGCCTCTAAAAAATGGCTAGGCGTAGGCTTAGTCGTTGTAGTCCTTTTTGTTGCTTTATTCTTATGGAATAAACATCGTCAAAGTGGCTCAAATGAACTTGTGATTGGCATTAGTCCACCATTTGCAAAACCTTTACAAGCTGCTGCCGATGAAGCAAAAAAACAAGGTTTAAATGTAAAACTGGTTGAGTTTTCTGACTGGAATACCCCAAACATTACCTTAAATCATGGGGATATTGATGCGAACTTTTTCCAGCATCAACCTTTCTTAGACAATGCAATTAAAGAAACAGGCTTTAAATTAAAGGCATTTGCAGTAGGTGCAGCGTCACATGTAGGACTTTATTCAAAGAAATATAAAAGCCTTGATGAAGTGCCACAAAACGCACGTGTAGTCATTCCAAATGATCCAGTGAATCAAGGTCGTGCACTACTACTTTTACAGCAAGCTAAATTAATTACGCTTAAAGATTCAAACAATCATTTATCTGCACTTAAAGATGTAGTTTCAAACCCTAAAAATTTGCAATTCGTAGAGGTTGAAGGGCCACAGACTGCCCGTGCGATTGATGATGTTGACTTGGCTTTTGGCTATCCACATTACTTACGCTTAGCAAAAACAGCTGACCCTAATAGTGCGCTTTTACTTGATGACAATACCAATAAGCGTTATGCCATTTTGTTTGTAGTGCGTGATGACTATCAAGATAAGGGCGACAAACTAAAGAAATTTGTTGAGATCTATCAAAACTCGCCAAAAGTTAAAGCTGTGTTAGACGCTGAAATTGGGCCAAAACTTTGGTTCCCTGGCTGGAAGTAATAACGGAAAGATTATGGCGATTCAGTTCAAACAGCATAAGCCTTGGTTACTCGGAATTACGATTTTAATCGTAGTTCTGGGCCTCGTCGGTTACCGTTATATTAAAAATAAACAAACCGATGATGTTTTAACGATTGGCATTAGCCCGCCTTATGCTGAGCTATTACAAAGCGTTGCCAATGAAGTAGAAAAGCAAGGCGTTCATGTCAAGCTTGTTGAATTTTCTGATTGGCGGGCACCAAACGTTGCCGTACAAAACGGTGATATTGATGCAAACTTTTTCCAGCAAAGCGTATTTCTACGTAATGCTGTTAAAGAAACGGGCTATGACTTACATGCATTTGGTGTGGGCTCAGGAAGTCATGTCGGTTTATATTCAAAAAAATATAAATCACTTGAAGAATTACCTTCAAAAGCACGTGTGGCTATTCCAAATGATCCAGTCAATTTAGCTCGTGCTTTAATTTTATTGCACCGTGCAGGTTTAATTCAGCTTAAAGACATAAATAATGAACTCTCAACAACCCAAGACATTATTGCAAATCCTAAACAACTGAGCTTTGTTGAAGTTGAAGGCCCTCAAACTGCACATGCATATAATGATGTCGATTTAATTTTCGGCTTCCCCCACTACTTAAAAATGGCAAAGGTAACCGACCCACATAGCGCATTATTTTTAGATCCAATCGATAAAAAATATGCAATTTTGTTTGTGACCCGTCGCGATTACCAAGACAAAAACCAAAAACTTGCAACCTTTGTTAAAGCATTCCAGAACTCAAAACAAGCACAAGACATTCTGGATAAAGACTTTGGTAAAGGTTTGTGGTTTCAAGGCTGGAAATAAGGAGAATGGCAATGGTGAGTTTTGGATCACAAGTTGATTTTTCTCTACCTCATATCAAAATTCGTGGTTTAAATAAGTTTTACCAATCTCAAGGTCAAAAACTGCATGCGTTAAAAGAGATTAACCTTGATATCCCACAAGGTAAGATTTTAGGCATTATTGGTAAAAGTGGTGCGGGAAAATCTTCCCTACTCCGCACTTTAAATGGCTTAGAACAAGTAAATACTGGCAGCATTCATATTCATCAACAAAATATTGCTGAATTGAGTCATGCTGAACTCATTCAAACCCGCCAGCGCATTGGAATGATTTTTCAACATTTCAATTTGATGTCTGCAAAAACGGTCTGGGAAAATGTGGCATTGCCCTTAAAAGTTTCCAATTACAACAAAGCAGATATCGACCAACGTGTAAATGAAGTTCTGGCACTCGTAGGTCTTGCAGATAAATCTAACTATTATCCATCACAACTTTCTGGCGGACAAAAGCAACGTGTTGGTATTGCACGTGCACTTGTTCACCACCCTGAAATTTTACTATGTGACGAGGCGACATCAGCACTCGACCCTGAAAGTACTGCCACTATTTTGGCTTTACTTAAAAAGATTAATCAGGAACTTGGCCTCACCATTGTATTAATTACTCACGAAATGCAGGTCATTCGAGAAATTTGTGATCAAGTCGTTGTGATTGATCAAGGTGAGATTGTAGAGGCTGGACAAGTTTGGTCGGTATTTTCACGACCAGAACAACAAATTACTCAAGAACTGTTAAACCTTGAGCAAATTACCCTGCCTTTTAAAATCAGCCCTCTACCCGATGAAAATTCGACGCATATAATCCTAAAACTGAAATATGAGGCGGAAGCACATCAGGTTCCGGATATTCAAGAACTCCTTGCTAGATTTAAAGCACCAGTCAATTTATATCAAAGTCAGGTGGATACCATTCAAGGGCATATTATTGGCTCGCTTTTAGTTGGTATTCCTAACGTAGAAATTGATCTTTCATCTATACAACAAGATGCATTAACAGCAAATGCACAATTTGAGGTACTTGGCTATGCAAGACCAGCTCATTGATTTATTAATTACTGGAACTGTAGATACCTTACTCATGGTAGGTGCATCTGCATTTATTGCTTTTTTAATTGGCTTACCTATTGCTGTTGTTTTAGTCAGTACTTCTGAACATGGCATTCACCCGTCGCAAAAGATTAATCAGTCTTTGGGTTGGGTCATCAACATTACTCGTTCTGTACCTTTTCTTATTTTAATGGTTGCACTTATTCCTCTTACTCGCTGGATTGTCGGCACAAGTTATGGCGTATGGGCAGCGGTGGTTCCACTAACTATTGCCGCCATTCCATTTTTTGCGCGTATTGCAGAAGTCAGCTTACGTGAAGTCGATCAAGGCTTAATTGAAGCAGCACAAGCCATGGGTTGTAACCGTAAACAAATTATTTGGCATGTACTTTTACCAGAGGCTTTGCCGGGTATTGTGGCAGGCTTTACAGTGACTATTGTGACCATGATTAACTCATCTGCGATTGCTGGTGCTATTGGTGCGGGTGGCTTAGGAGACATTGCTTATCGATACGGTTATCAACGTTTTGATATGCAAATTATGTTGGCTGTAATTTTAGTGCTCATTATTTTAGTCATGTTAGTACAAGCGACTGGCGATGCATTAGCCCAGCAACTTGATAAACGTAAAGTTTAAAAGTAATACACCCCTGCTCTAGCCATGACTTTGTCATGGCTTTCATGTAAAATCAGCGACAATTTTTAATTTACACATTTGTGAGTGGTTTTCATGGGTTTTAATTGCGGTATTGTTGGTCTGCCAAACGTAGGGAAATCTACCCTTTTCAATGCATTAACGAAAGCAGCGATTGCAGCGGAAAACTTCCCTTTCTGTACCATTGAACCAAACACAGGTATTGTTCCTGTACCAGATCCACGTTTAGACAAACTTGCTGCGATTGTTAAACCACAGCGTATTTTGCCAACCACAATGGAATTTGTGGACATTGCAGGTCTTGTTGCTGGTGCCTCAAAAGGTGAAGGTTTGGGTAACCAGTTCCTTGCTAACATTCGTGAAACTGATGCGATTGCTCACGTTGTACGTTGTTTCGAAGATGAAAACGTCATACACGTAAATGGCAAAATTGATCCGTTAGACGACATCGCAACTATTAATACTGAACTTGCACTTGCAGACCTTGAAACTGTTGCTAAAGCAATTTTACGCTTAACTAAAGTAGCTAAAGGCGGTGACAAAGAAGCTGTAGCAACTAAAGCAGTTTTAGAAAAAATTCAACCGTTGCTTGACGAAGGTAAACCAGCTCGTGCAGCTGATTTGTCTGATGACGAGCGTAAATTAGTTCGTGGTTTTGGTTTAATGACTTTAAAACCAACTATGTATATTGCAAACGTTGCAGAAGATGGTTTTGAAAACAACCCACACTTAGAAGCAGTTAAAAAACTTGCGGCTGAAGAAAACGCTATCGTTGTTCCTCTTTGCAACCAGATTGAAGCTGAAATTTCATTATTAGAAGATGAAGATCGTGCTGAGTTCTTAGAAGCAATGGGTATGGAAGAACCTGGCTTAAACGTGGTTATCCGTGCAGGTTATGCGCTTTTAGGTTTACAAACTTATTTCACTGCCGGTGTACAAGAAGTACGTGCTTGGACAGTAAAAGTTGGTGCAACCGCTCCTCAAGCAGCTGGTGTGATTCATACCGACTTTGAAAAAGGCTTTATCCGTGCTGAAGTTGTTGCATACGATGACTTCGTACAATACAACGGTGAGAACGGCGCTAAAGAAGCTGGTAAATGGCGTTTAGAAGGTAAAACTTACGTCGTTCAAGACGGCGATGTTATGCACTTCCGTTTTAACGTTTAAGTTAAAGCTAAAAAAGCCCCAATATATTGGGGCTTTTTTTATATTTAATGACTTAAATCCATCGCCTCTCGTTTACTACGGGCCTCTTGTAGAATACGCGCATGCAAAGGCTTTCTAAAACCTAGCATAAATATAAATTCTGCCAATACAAATAATGGACCTATCGCAAGTCCTATTACATCATCAACAAAAGCAGGTTTTTTCTTTTCAAAATAATGACCTACAAACTGAAACACCCATCCCACTACAAAGAAACCAATACTTGCAGCCAACCATTGTCCTAAAGAAAGCTCGGCAATTTGACTCGCCAATGGATACACAGCCACCAATATAATGAGCATGATTAAGCCAAAAACTTTATCTAAAAATAAATAGTAAATTGAGCTTATTGCAATCAACACTATGGCTAAAGTGAGTTTAAAACTGTAAATGTCTAGTCCAGCTCTTGCTGTTAAACATAAAATTGAAAATACAATAAGCGGAATACCAACAAAGTGCGTCAAAATATTTTGATGATTTAAATGATAAGCCGCATATTGGCTCAGTTTCTGTTCCAGATTTGACATAAGTTATTCCCTATTCACCTAACTATAGCCATACTGTACAAATAAGGAAAATTTAAAGTTGTCAGCTATTTGACAAAGTAATGAATTTTTTCATGGATGGGCTGATATTGGATCTTATTTATATTAACCGATTAAAAGAAAACACATGGTTTAGTGTGCTGCCGGAAACATTCCAAAAGTTTATTCTAGAATATGGCAAGCAAATTACTTTTGAGAAAAATAGCTACGTTTTCCACGCTCAAGATGAGTTTGATGGTATTTATACCGTCCTTGAAGGCTCAATTAGCTTGGGTTATGTCGATGTAAATGGTAATGAAGCACTTTCTGCAATTGCTGAGCCGATTATGTGGTTCGGTGAAATATCTTTAATTGACCATGAACCACGTTCGCACGATGCGATTGCTTTGAAAAAAAGTACAGTTCTACATATTCCTGCAAAACCATTAAATGACTTACTCAAAGATAATCCGTATTATTGGTACTATTTTGCACGCTTAACCAGCCAAAAACTCAGGTACGTTTTTTTAGAACAGATTGCCATACAAACACGCAGTCTTTCTCAAAGACTTGCTCAACGTCTTTTATTTATTTTAGAGGGTTACGGCAATCATCTTATTGTCCAAGAAAGACAAATTCATATTTCTCAAGACCAATTAGCTAATATGCTAACCGTCTCAAGACAAACCATTAATCATGAATTAAACCTTTTAGAAAAACAAAATATTATTAAAATTTCGTTTAGAAAAATTGAGATTTTAGATATTGAAAAATTAAATTTAATTGCAAAATCGCATACTTAAAGGTGCTATATAATAAAAACTTAAAATTAAATTAAAAAATCAGATAACACTGCAAAATAAAACATTGTTCAAACTCTATTTCACAAAATAAGTATTCCAAAACAGAAATTTTCATCTTACACTCAAACTGAGCAATAATACTCAACAAGGCGCTGATTAACATGAAAAAATTATCAACAATTCTTACAGCTGGCGTATTGGCAATGTTAAGTGTTTCGGCATTTGCATGTCCAAAAGGAACTCAACTCCAAGGAGGAACTGGACCACATCATAAAGGCGGTAAATGTG
The DNA here is from genome assembly GCF_000588095.1 of Acinetobacter sp. 1130196. Lineage (NCBI taxonomy): Bacteria > Pseudomonadati > Pseudomonadota > Gammaproteobacteria > Moraxellales > Moraxellaceae > Acinetobacter > Acinetobacter sp. 1130196. Next base: position 19,670 of record NZ_JFWX01000025.1, read on the forward strand.
TTGCTGTAAGCGGCAAGACTACTGCTCAAAAAGCAAAAAAAGAAGCTGAAAAAACAAAAACAGATGTTAAAAAAGATATGAATGAGCAGAAACATGCTGCAATGACTAGCGCAACTCACGCTAAACAAGAAGCAAATCAAGCTACTCATCAAATGAAACAAGATGCTGTAAAAACTGCGAACACTGCTAAAACCGCAACAAAACCATAATTAATATTGATTAATTTATGGATATAAAAAGGCGAGATTTAAAATCTCGCTTTTTTATATGTAGTCTCTTTATTTCGGAGATGTATTTCCTAAATTAGGATTATCAATCGCGTCCTTACATTGCTGCTTATCACGCTCATAATCAGCCTGTTTTTGAGCAACAGAATTTGCATTTTCCACAGTTTCTCTCGCCCACACATCTAAACTGGTTAAGGCTTTGCGGCAAAGCGCATATTTTCCTTCAGTGACCGAATCCGTCATTTTCACATTAATACGCCAATCCGTACTGAGCTGACGCAGTGGTTTACGAACTTTATCATTTATCTGACTAAGCTGTTTTCCATAGACTAAAGGATCAACGGTATTAATGAGTGTCCATGCTTTGTTTGCATAGGCCGTTGCATCATTGGTTAATTTCGGCGCTGGTTTAATTTCAACTTTTTTATCCGTGCTCTGATTTCCATTATCACAGCCTTGCAATATAAATACGCTCGCACTCAGGATGGCGATATAAACTAAACGAGTTTTTGACTTGAACATATCAAACTGCCGAATTAAACATTTCGGCACTATGCTATTAAATTCGGCTACAATACTCAATCTTTCAAGTTATTATAATTGGTTTACTGCCAAGGTGTCTTGTGTCAAATCAACAACAGATGGCTGCTCAAACAGCAACTTTTTGGCAGGGTGCCAAAGATAGTCAAGCCATCGTACTTACTTATTTACCGGTTTCTTTTGCCTTTGGCGTTTCTGCATCTCAATTTGGTTTTAGCCCATGGGAAGCATTTTTTCTTTCATGTTCAATGTATGCAGGTGCTAGCCAATTTTTAGTGGTGGCTCTTTTAGCAAGCGGCTCCTCTATTTGGCTAACTGCCCTAACGGTTATTGCACTTGATATTCGCCATGTACTTTATGGTCCAGCACTATATAACCTAATTCCAAATAAACTGAACTTAAAAAAGACGGCTGTTTGGGCTTGGGGCCTTACAGATGAGGTTTTTGCGAGTGGAATGATTCAGCTTTCACAGCGCAAGCAGCAATGGTCTGAATCTTGGATGTTAGGCTTAAGTCTGTTCAGCTGGATGTCTTGGGCAAGTGGTTCATTGTTAGGTGGGCTATTTGCAGATCAAGTCGCTCATCTTCCAAAGTTTTTACAAGCAGCTTTAGATTTCTTATTACCTGCTTTATTTTTAAGTTTTTTACTCGCGGCTTTTGAACGTAAACATACTTTAGTCGTCGGTGTATCCTTAATCGTTTCAGCCTTGGCCTGTTATTGGATTAACTTATCTGCTGCTATTTTTATTGGTATTTTTTCAGGCATTTTAGCGGGTCTATTTAAACATTATGTGCTGAAACAGTTTGATGAGGTTGAAGCCTAATATGAACTTAGAAATTATTTTGGTCGGCATTATTGTTGGTATTGCTAATTTTGCTTCCCGCTTCGGACCATTTTTTGTTATACAGAAACTACAAGGTACTCATCAAAAACGTGGGGCTGTCTGGATAAAAATTGCTTTAGGAAGTATTGGTATATCTGCAATTAGTGCAATGCTTGTGGTTGCCACCCTGCCCCCACTTCTTAAAAATCCAGATAAAAGTTTAGCAATGCTCATCGGCTTTCTGGTTTTAGCAGGTCTTTATTTTAAATTTAAGAAAATTGTTCCTGCGACGTTAACTGCTGCACTCGTTTATGGCTTGATCTACACTTATTTACCTTTATAAATAGATAAACTTATCAACATTATATAATATATAAATGCTAGAAGTGATTAAAAATAATGACTTCTAGCATGAAAAACTCATTTTTGAAATTTATTAAAAGATAACACCATCTAGCGATTAGAGATAAAAATGTCACAAGTTAAAATTTATGCAAATGAACAAACGATCATGCAATATCGAGAAATGCTTTCTCATGCGATTCATCAAGCGCTCATTGAAGAGTTGAAATACCCAATCGAGAAAAGATTTCAAAGGTTTATTAGCCTTAAACCAGAAAACTTTATCTATCCTTCAGATCGAAGCCAGCACTACGTTATTATTGAACTTTCAATGTTTACTGGCCGAAGCACCGAAGCCAAGAAAAGATTAATCCAAACCTTATTTCGTAATATTCAACAGTATTGCCGAATTAATCCTCAAGACATTGAAATCACAATTTTCGAAACCCCTAAAGAAAATTGGGGTATCCGTGGTCAAAACGCAGATGAATTACATTTAAATTATCAAGTTAACGTTTAAAAACGACTTACCTCATTGTCTGACAAAATTCATCTTTTTATGCGTTATAAGGCTTAACTCCACCATAAGTTCTGCTATGCTTAAAAAAATAATTTTGTCAGGATGATTCGCATGAGCGTGACACTCGGTACCCCACTTCAATCTTCTGCATTTAAAGTTTTATTGTTAGGTTCAGGAGAGCTTGGCAAAGAAGTTGTAATTTCCCTACAACGCCTTGGTGTAGAAGTACATGCAGCCGACCGTTATGATCACGCACCAGCTATGCAAGTTGCACATTTTTCTTATGTGTTAAACATGGCTGACCCTACTCAATTAAAACAGCTCATTGAAAAAGTTAAACCGAATTTAATTGTTCCAGAAATTGAAGCGATTGCGACAGAAGTTTTGCTTGAGATTGAAGCTAACCAAACAGCAACTGTCATTCCTTCTGCTAAAGCTGTAAACCTCACCATGAACCGTGAAGGTATTCGCCGACTTGCTGCTGAAGAGCTTGGTTTACCTACTTCTGCTTATCGTTTTGCTGACTCTTTAGAAAGTTTCCGCGCAGCTTGTGATGATATTGGTTATCCGAACTTTGTAAAACCAGTCATGTCATCTTCAGGTAAAGGTCAGTCTCGCGTAAAAAGTTTCGATGAAGTCGACGCGGCTTGGGAATATGCAATGCAAGGTGGTCGTGTTAACCAAGGCACTGTCATTATTGAATCTCAAATTGATTTTGATTTTGAAATTACCTTACTTACTGTTCGTGCTAAAAACCCTGAAACCGGTGAAATTGAAACTCACTACTGTGACCCAATTGGTCACCGCCAAGATGCAGGCGACTATGTAGAAAGCTGGCAACCTCAACCAATGACACCTGCTGCACTTGAAGAAGCAAAACGTATTGCAAATAAAGTGACAACAGCACTTGGTGGCTGTGGTATTTTTGGTGTAGAACTGTTTATCAAGGGTGATAAAGTTTGGTTCAGTGAAGTTTCTCCTCGTCCACACGACACAGGACTTGTAACTTTAGCGTCTCAGTATCAAAGTGAATTTGAATTACATGCACGCGCCATTTTAGGTTTACCTGTAAATACAGCACGTCACAGTGTGGCCGCAAGTGCCGTAATTTATGCTGGAGTCGATGCTAATAATTTAAGTTATAGCAATCTGAATGTAGCCTTAGCTCACCCAGATACTGACTTACGTTTATTTGGCAAACCTGAAGGTTTCAAGCGTCGCCGTATGGGTGTCGCAACGGCTCGTGCTGAAAATACTGATATTGCCCGTACTTTAGCGAAAGAAACCGCTGATCAAGTAAGCGTTCAAACAAACTCTTAATTTTTACTTATTGGTAGACCCATTTTCATGATCAATACATCGCCATTGTTGAACTATGTCTCAAGTCATCATGATATTAAAGCCATTAATCAGTGGCGAACGGATGTAGAAAAACAGTTGCAAGATTCATATGAAAATGGGCAATCTATTCGTGAAATTATTAAAGCTCGTTCAGATTTAGTTGATGAAGCACTGATCTTTTTATGGAAACATGCTGAACTTGATCAGACTGAATTGGGTCTTTTTGCTGTAGGTGGTTATGGGCGCCGTGAAATGCTGCCCTATTCCGACGTCGATATCATGATCCTATCGGAACATGAAATTAACGAAGAAAATGAAAAACGCATCTCTACTTTTATTTCTTCATTATGGGACGTTGGAAACTTTAAACCCGGCATTAGCGTTCGTACCATTCAAAGCTGTGTTGAACAAGCCGCTACCGATTTAACGGTTGCAACCACTTTAATTGAAGCGCGTTTAATAACAGGTAATACTCAACTTGCAAGATGGCCTCGCCGCATTGTTTCACAAACATGGACAGATAAAACCTTTTATGACGCAAAAATGGCAGAACAAGCCAAGCGTTACCACCAACACAACAATACTGAAAGTAATTTAGAACCTGACATTAAAAATGCACCAGGTGGTATTCGTGATATTAACCAGATTGGTTGGATTGCTAAACGCCACTTCCGTGTAAACCGTATTTATGACTTAGTACATTTAGGCTTTATTTCAGAATTTGAATTGGGTGTTTTAGAAGAAGCAGAAAGTTTTCTTTGGGAAATCCGTCACCACTTACACCGTTTAGCCAAACGTGATGAAAACCGTTTGCTTTTCGATCACCAAAGGGAAATTGCCGCTAAATTTGGATATGTGCGCCAAGAAGGCCAACCTGTAAATTATGGCGTTGAGCAATTCATGAAACGCTACTATCGTACGGCACAACAGGTTTCAACACTGAATGAAATGTTGCTGGCGTATTTTAGTGAGTCTGTCATTACTCCTCGACTCCCCAACTATGAACGCAAAATTGAAGTTGTTAACGATCACTTTAAGATTGTCGATAATAAACTTGCCGTACAGCATCATAAAATATTTGCAGAACATCCAAGTGCGATTTTAGAGTTGTTCTATATTTTAGCGAATCGACCAGATATCGAAGGTATTCGTGCTCGAACTTTGCGCTTACTTATTCTTGCAGCAAAAAGAATTAACCAAAGTTACCGTAATAACCCAGAAAACCAAGCACTGTTTATGTCGATTATTCGCTCACCGTATCGTCTATACGATACCTTAGTTGCGATGAAACGTTATGGTGTTTTAGGAAACTATATTCCTGCTTTTGGGCAAATTATGGGTCTTATGCAATATGACCTATTCCATATCTATACGGTCGATGCTCACACCTTATTACTACTACGTAATTTAAATCGTTTTAGAGAACCTGAATTTGCCAAAGAGTTCCCTGTGGTAAGCTCAGTTTTCCAACGTCTTGCCCGTCAAGATATTGTCTTTATTGCTGCATTATTCCATGACATTGCAAAAGGCCGTGGTGGTGACCACAGCGAACTTGGTGCAGAAGACGCGATTGAGTTTGGACGTGCACATGGCTTTACAGAGCGTGAATGCAAATTAATCGCATGGCTCATTCAAAATCATTTACTCATGTCTTTGACAGCTCAGAAAAAAGATATTTCCGATCCGGATGTTGTTAAAGATTTCGCTGAAAAACTTGGTGATATGGAGCATCTTGATTATCTCTATACTTTGACGGTTGCCGATATTAATGCGACAAATCCAAAACTCTGGAATACATGGCGCGCATCACTTATGCGTCAGCTTTATACCCATGCCCGTGATGTAATCCGTACTGGTTTAGGTCGTCCTGTTGACTATCAAATGCTGATTGAAGACACTAAGTTTGCAGCAAGTGAATTACTGGTAAATAACTTTGCATTAGCTGATGTCGAAAAAGTATGGCAAGAACTTGGTGATGAATACTTCATTAAAGAGTCAGCAGACGAAATTGCATGGCACACACAAGCAATTTTAAAACATGGTGATAATCCGGAGCCATTAGTCCTCTTGCGTGCCCACCGTAAAGCAGCTCAGGATGCTGTGCAAATCTTTATTTATACACGCGATCAACCTAATCTCTTTGCCACAACCGTTGCTGTTTTAGACCGAATGAACCTAGACGTTCAGGACGCAAAAATTATCACGGCAAGTACAGCATTTAGCTTAGACACTTATGTTGTACTCGATCGTTTCGGTACATTACTTACCGACCCAGAACGCGAAGAAACTGTTAAAAATGCATTAGTGAAGGCACTTAGCCAACCAGACCAATACCCTGGGCTAATGCAACGCCGTATTCCACGTCAATTACGTCACTTCGATATTGAAAATACAGTCGACGTTACATTGAATGAAGCTCTACAGCAAAACATGGTCGAAATTTCAACACTTGACCATCCTGGCCTACTTGCACGTGTAGGTGGTTTATTTATGATGCAAGGTTTAGACATCCATTCAGCCCGAATCGCAACTTTAGGTGAACGTGCCGAAGATATTTTCTTTGTCACCAAAAAAGATGGAAAACCGCTGAATAACGAAGAGGTCAAACTCTTCTCGGAAAAACTGAAAGCTGCATTAGATGAAGCATCTAATCAAATTTGTCAGCACTGAAACTCAACTACTTGGTAACTGTTTAATGAACTCTAGCTTGTCGTTATTACATCCGTATCCATTTGAAAAGTTAAACCAACTTTTTAAGGATACTACTCCTGCTAACCTTCCCTTGATTCCACTATCAATTGGTGAACCTAAGCATCCAGCACCAGAGTTTGTTAAACAGGCTATTATTGATAACTTTAATCATCTATCCACTTATCCAAACAGCAAAGGCTTACCTGAGCTTCGCCAAAGTATTGCAGAGTGGTTAACTAAGCGCTTTAAACTTAATAGTATTAGTGCTGAAAACCATATTTTGCCTGTATCTGGTACACGTGAAGGTATTTTCTCTTTTGTTCAAGCTTTGATTAACCGTGAAGATGCACCCTATGTGGTGATGCCAAATCCGTTTTATCAAATTTATGAAGGTGCTGCTTTACTCGCAGGTGCTAAGCCATACTTTATTAATTGCACAGAAGAAAATGGTTATTTAGGTGACTTTGACGCAGTACCAGCAGAGGTTTGGGAAAAGACAGCGCTTCTTTTTGTATGTACACCGGGCAACCCAACAGGTACTGTACTTTCTAAAGAGCAATTTAAAAAGCTGATTGCCCTATCTGATCAATATAATTTTGTTATTGCTTCTGATGAATGCTATTCAGAACTTTGGTTTGACCAAGCCCCTACAGGTTTATTAGAAGTTTGTGCTGAACTTGGCCGTGATGACTACAAAAACTGTATCGTCTTCCATTCACTTTCAAAACGCTCAAATTTACCGGGCATGCGTTCAGGTTTTGTAGCTGGTGATGCTGATTTGTTAAAACCATATTTGCAATACCGAACCTATCACGGTGCAGCAATGCCCGTACAACATCAGCTTGCTTCAATTGCTGCATGGAATGATGAAAATCATGTTGAAGAAAACCGTAAGCAATATCGTGCAAAATTTGACTTATTCCAATCTGAACTAGGCCATTTGCTTCCATTACAAAAACCTGATGCTGGTTTTTACTATTGGCTAAAAGTTGATAATGATGAAACTTTTGCCAAGATGCTCATGGAAAAAGCACACATTAAAGTTTTACCGGGTCGTTATTTATCTCGTGACACTGAACAAGGTAACCCAGGAGCCAACCATGTACGTATGGCTTTAGTGGCAGACTTGGCACAATGTGAAGAAGTGGTTAAACGTTTAAAAGCGATTCTGTAAGCTTCTTCTTACTTAGTTGTACAGCCTTTACTCAGGTTGTACAACTAGGCTATAAAGCTATTTATATGTAATCAAAAGCACAGCAAAAATAATAAAAGCAATACTAGAACAATAGTATAAACCTGTCGCAGAGCGCTTAATTTTGTCTAAAACCCGCCCCTGAGCAAGTAATCCAATCAGCAGAATATTCCAACCAAGAACAACTCCAACCATCCATACACTCATGAGCAGTTTTTGAATTAAGCTAAACTTATATTGTATAAGCAGCATCAAACTACTATAAAACATAATATTTTTAGGATTTAGAAGACTAGACTGCACACCTAACATTAAACTTTTAATTTTGTTTTTCTTAAGGTTGGCTTGATCACTTAAATTATTGTCTTCAGGTGAAAAAGATAAAACACTAGATCTGGCTGCCTTAAAGCAAAGAACACTCAAATAAACTAAATACGCTGCACCAAGCCATTTCAATAATGTAAGAATGCTACTGCTCAAATCTCCAAGCAGCATAAAACCAAATAAACATGCAGCTAAAATTAAAGCATTTCCGAAAGTAATGCCCAAAACAACACCATAGGTATAACGGCGCCCTTTTTGCAAAAGACTAGTGAGAATTAAAAAGAAATCCGGACCCGGTGATAACAGTGCCAAAAAATGAGTAAATGCAATAACTAAAAAAACTTCCATAACGGCTTCATCTATAAAACAGTCTGGAAAATCTTAGAAATAGAGCTAAACAATTTCTTGTAAATTATTGCGCGGCTGCGAGCTGGAACTGCCGAGGAGTTACCCCTGTATGCGCTTTGAAAGCTTTATGAAAATGGCTTTGATCACTAAAACCTAAGTTGACGGCCAGCTCTGCGAGTGAAATTCCCTGTTTAAGGAGTTCTCGAGCTTGGTTAATTTTTAAATTTATTTGAAAAGCATGGGGTGTTAGACCGACATTTGCTTTAAATAACCGTATGATCGCATAACGGCTCAGACCAATCTGCTGGGCAAGTACCTCTAAAGAAATAAAATCCTCAGAAGAGGTAATTACATTAATTAAATCTAGAAAATCTCTATATAAGTACTGCGGTTTTTGTATTTCTTCTAAAATAAAATGAGGCAATAATAAATCTATAAGACAATCAAAAAGCGCCTGTTCCTTTTCAAGAATTAGCTTTTGCGTATCAAAAAGTGTCTTATTCATTTCAGTAAAAGCTTTGTATAAAGTTTCATCTTTTATAATGATCGGCTTATGCTGTGGCAGATGCAAATCAAAACCTTGCTGTTGAAACTCTGAATATAACTGGCTTAACCAAGTCAGATCTAAATGCAACATTTGGTAACTCCAAGCCATATTTGGCTTAGGATTACAAGAATGCTCAATATGGGCGGGTACAATAACTAAAGTACCCGCGGAGATCTCTTGCGCAGTGCTAAAAGAACTTTTAAAAATACTATTCCCTTCGTCTACAGCACCAATTGAAAATGTTGGATGGCTATGAGACTTATAACATGTTCGGCTAAAACACGACCTTCGAGTTTCAACATATGGCATTCGCCGATCTTGCCAAAACTCGAAAGGTTGAGGAATAGCGTTCATTGAATCGATTAGCCCGCTAATGCTTTTTCAATATCGGCTTCCAATGCCTCTGGTTTAGTTGTAGGTGCATAACGATTTAAAACTGAACCATCTTTGCCAACCAAAAACTTGGTAAAGTTCCATTTAATACTACTACTTCCCAAAATTCCTTTTGCTTCACGTGTTAAATATCTAAAAATCACATGAGCTTCAGGCCCTTTCACATCGACTTTGGCAAACATAGGGAATTTCACCCCATAATTTCGCTGGCAGAAAGCCCCGATTTCTTTATTATTTCCTGGATCTTGCCCACCAAACTGGTTGCAGGGAAAACCTAAAACTTCCAAACCTTGATCTTTATATTTTTCATAAAGTTTTTCGAGGCCCGCAAACTGTGGAGTAAAACCACATTTACTGGCAGTATTTACAATTAATAAAACTTTACCTTTGTAATCAGCAAATTGCTTAATATCACCTTCTAACAATTCAGCTTCAAACTGATAAATGTTACTCATGGATAAGTTTCCTCGTCATTTTTTTCTTGTGTTTTAAGTTGTAATGATGCCGAGTTCACACAGTAGCGTAAACCTGTCGGCTGTGGTCCATCTTCAAAAACATGCCCAAGATGGGCTTCGCAATCATGACAAACAATTTCAGTTCTGACCATACCATGTGTTAAATCTTCATGTTCATCAATAACAGTTCCATTTACTGGGCGAAAGAAGCTTGGCCAACCGCAACCGCTATCGTATTTTGCATCTGACGAGAACAATTCCGCGCCACAACAACGACAAACATAAGTACCGTGCTGCTTAGTATTCCAGTATTGCCCCGTAAAAGCTGGTTCAGTGCCCTTTTGTCGTGTTATCCGATATTCTTCTGGTGATAACTCTCTTTGCCATTCCCGGTCTGTTTTATTAACTTTTCCCATGACATGCACCTTTTATTCTGATGTAAACATAAATTGATAATCGTATTTTATATTTACGCCATTCATCAAAAAAACACTAGTCTCTGAACGTAAAATTTGTTGGAATTTAATCATCTAAGCAATAGAAAGCAAAAAGTAAGCAAATTACAAAAACAAAAGTAAGCATATTTATGCTTTATTTTCTTTCAAGGAAGCAAAGATGGTGCTATTCTTGTTTGGCACGGTTGTATAGGACAAAACATGTCTCAGAAAAAAAGTGTGCTTTTCCAGCAACTATTACCAGTTATCAAAGAGTATCAGCAATCGGGTTTTACCCATGAAAAAATTGTTGAATTACTAAAAGATCAACATGATCTAAATTTGGTAACGGTTAAAACATTTAAAAGTTATTTATACCGATATGCAAAAGTGAACCCAGCTATGTCTAAAAATACTGCTACTCTCCAATCCATGCCAACTTCTCGGGAAATTAAGAAATCATCGAAGCTTGAGCATGTTTGCTATGACATTCGCGGACCTGTATTACGAGCCGCCAATGAAATGGAAGAGCAAGGACATAAAATCATTAAGCTAAATATCGGCAACCCTGCTCCATTTGGTTTTGAAGCACCACAAGAAATTATTAATGACGTTGCTTTAAACCTACCAAATGCAATTGGCTATGTTGACTCAAAAGGTATCTTCCCTGCACGTAAAGCGATCTGCCAGTACTACCAACAAAAAGGTATCTTAAATATGCACGTTAATGACGTGTATATCGGTAACGGCGTGTCTGAACTTATTGTAATGGCTATGCAAGGTCTACTTGATGATGGCGATGAAATGCTAATTCCAATGCCGGACTATCCGCTTTGGACAGCAGCCGTTAATCTTTCGGGTGGTACTGCTATTCACTATAAATGTGATGAAGAAAATAGTTGGTATCCAGATATTGCCGATATTGAAAGTAAAATTACTTCAAATACCCGTGGTATTGTGATTATTAACCCGAACAACCCAACTGGCTCGGTATATCCACGCCACGTGCTTGAACAAATTGTGGCTCTTGCCAAGAAATACGATTTGATTTTATTTGCTGACGAAATTTACGACAAAATTGTTTATGACGGAATTGAGCACGTTTCGGTTGCCTCTTTAGCTGGCGATCAGTTATGTATTTCGTTCAATGGTTTATCAAAAGCTTATCGTATTGCTGGTTTCCGCTCAGGTTGGATGGCAATCACAGGCGATAGAAGTCGTGCGGCAGACTATATTGAAGGCTTAGATATGTTAGCTTCTATGCGTTTATGCGCAAACGTACAAGCTCAATATGCAATTCAAACTGCGCTTGGCGGCTATCAATCCATTAATGACTTAATCCGCCCGGGTGGTCGTCTATATGAACAGCGCAATATCGCATGGGAAATGTTAAATGAAATTCCTGGGGTAAGCTGTGTAAAACCAGAAGGTGCAATGTATTGTTTCCCACGACTTGATCCTAACATTTACCCAATCGAAGACGACGAAAAGCTAATGTTAGATTTACTTCGTGCCGAAAAAGTACTTTTGGTACAAGGAACGGGATTTAACTGGCCAACACCAGATCATTTCCGGGTTGTTTTCTTACCTGCAGAAAATGAATTACGCGAAGCAATTGGTCGCTTAGGTCGTTTCTTAGCAAATCGCCGTTAAAAAATGCATAATTAAAAAAGGCATCTCAATTAGATGCCTTTTTTATTTTTATACCATTTATGCAGGTAGTTAAAAACTTAACCACTTCATTTTAAGCATACTTGAAAAACAACTTAGTATGTTGATTCAAATATGTTTTTTATAAAACAAATTCATTCTAGTCTTTTCTTAAAAAGAAAATAATATTTTTTACCATTCGATTAAATTCTTATATTTTTCCTGTATTTCTCTTCTCGCTATTATGCAAAAAATGCATGAGTTGATATTTTTTTGCATTTCACACTGCTTCAAAATCGAGCAACAATCCCTTTCCATAACAACATCACCATATTCGATTCGGTTAACACTGATGCAGATTTAGGAAGATGAAATCAGTTAACGGACCGAACTGAACTTACAAGGAAAGCTTTTCAATCATCTCTAGCCCATCTAAAAGATGATTGAACCCAAAGGATAGAGGTTCATATGAAGCAAAAGAAATTGCTCAAGTATATTGTGGTTGCTATTTTATTAGGAGTATTGACAGGTTGGATCTGTCACCACTTCTTTAATGAAGGTGAGCAACTGAAGCAAATCGCTTCTTATTTCAATATCGTCACAGATATCTTTTTACGTCTCATCAAAATGATTATTGCACCACTGGTATTTGCCACAATTGTGTCTGGCATTGTATCTATGGGTAAATCAACTTCTATTGGTAGTATCACGCTTAAGTCAATGACTTGGTTTATTACTGCGTCATTTGTATCGCTTGCAATCGGTATGGGTTTAGTCAATTTTTTTCAACCTGGCGCGGCATTAAATTTAGTATTACCAACAGCTCAAGAACTCAGTAGCGCCTCTCTCCCAGCGACTACTGGCTTTACACTACAGTCATTTTTAAGCCATGTTTTTCCACGCAGTATTGCAGAAGCCATGGCGAACAATGATATTTTACAAGTGCTTGTTTTTGCTATTTTCTTTGGTTCAGCACTCGCATATGTCAATCAGGGTAAAGAAAAAGACTCCGTTATTATTCGTCTAACAGATGAACTCAGTAAAATTATGTTCCGTATTACTGATTACGTCATGAAATTTGCACCTATAGCAGTTTTTGCAGCGATTGCTTCTGCAATTACAGTACAAGGTTTAGGATTAATTGTTGACTACGGAATTTTAATTGCAGAATTCTACTTTGGGCTTTTATTACTCTGGGTTGTTTTATTCTCGGTGGGTGCAATCGTACTGAAAAAAGATATCTTCCGTTTAGGCAAGTTAATTCGTGAGCCTGTAACCCTTGCTTTTGCTACAGCTTCTAGTGAATCAGCTTATCCTAAAGTTATGGACGCCCTAAATAAGTTCGGTGTGCCTAAAAAAGTGACGAGCTTCGTTTTACCTTTAGGTTATTCATTTAATCTTGATGGTTCAATGATGTATACCACCTTTGCGGTACTCTTTATTGCTCAGGCTTACCACATTGATTTGAGCTTTACCCAGCAAATCTTAATTTTGTTAACTCTTATGGTAACAAGTAAAGGTATTGCAGGTGTTTCGAGAGCTTCTATTGTTGTAATTTCAGCGACACTCACGATGTTCCATTTGCCTGAAGCTGGCATTTTGTTATTGCTTGGAATTGACCAATTCTTAGATATGGGCCGCACCGCTACAAATGTGGTTGGTAATAGTATTGCTACCGCAGTTGTGGCAAAACTTGAAGGTGACAAAGTTGCTGATATTGAAGAGTCGCCAGAACCTGTATTAATTAAAACAACACAAGAACAAACGATCGCTTAAGTTTCTCTTTTCTCCCACTCTCCCAACTAAAGAGCAATTTTATATGACCAATAAAATTGCTCTTTTTTTATTCTAAAATTAAACAATAAAAATTTACCGACATTTTTATATTAAATAATGAACTCAATAATAGGTTTTAGTTCCTATTAAATTTCTTAATTTTAAACCTTAAAAAAAGAATAAAAACCAAACAATCAAAATTTATATTTTTAAAAATATAGATCAAATGCTTACTTTTTAATTCAATTTATTGTTTATTATTTATATTAAATAACTGAAATTATTATTGAGTTTAACTATATGAATTTTAATATTATTTATAATTTTAACTATAACATTAAAAATCAACAATATAAAATTATCATCTGGTAAATAAAACTTTAAAACCACCTATTATTTTTTATTTTTATAATAATAAAAAAGTCATTTGTAATCTTTATATAAAAAAGTGAAAAAAGAGAGATAAATTAGAAAAACTTAATAGATTTTTTATTTTTTTCATGATATTTATTAGCGCTGAATAAGAGCAATGACTAAATGATTGTTGTTGAAACAAAATGATATTCAGGGATGCTTCTTATTCAAATAAGTTGTGAATATGTTTTACATGGTATGTATTTTGCTTAGGAAAAGCAGGCGTATTCAGCAAACTTCTACTTCGTCACTTCATAAGGATATTTTCGATGTTGACTAAAACTGTTAAATCTTTCGGTTTAGCTATGGGCTTATTGGCCTGCTCTCTCCCTCTTTACGCAAAAAACAACGTTGTTGTCGTTGCTACTGGCGGTACAATCGCTGGTGCTGGTGCAAGCTCAGCAAATAGTGCAACTTACACAGCAGCAAAAGTTCCAGTTGATGCTTTAATCAATGCAGTGCCACAAATCAAAGATTTGGCAAATGTGAGTGGTATTCAAGCATTACAGGTTGCTTCTGAAAGTATTACTGACAAGGAATTATTACAAATTGCTCGTCAAGTAAACGACCTTGTTAAAAAGCCATCTGTTAATGGTGTGGTAATTACTCACGGTACAGATACTTTAGAAGAAACAGCGTTTTTCTTAAATCTTGTTGTTCACACTGACAAGCCGATTGTTGTTGTTGGTTCTATGCGTCCTTCAACTGCACTTTCAGCAGATGGACCACTTAACCTTTATAGCGCAGTTGCTTTAGCAGCTTCTGATGAAGCAAAAAATAAAGGCGTAATGGTTCTCATGAACGACTCTATTTTTGCTGCACGTGATGTAACTAAAGGCATTAACATTCATACAAATGCTTTTGTTAGCCAATGGGGTGCTTTAGGTACATTAGTTGAAGGTAAACCATACTGGTTCAGACAGTCTGTTAAACGTTTTACAAATGCTTCAGAATTTAATATTGAAAATATTAAAGGTGATGCACTTCCACTTGTACAAATCGTTTACGGTTCAGACTCTATGCTTCCTGACGCTTATGAAGCATATGCAAAAGCTGGCGCTAAAGCGATTATCCATGCAGGTACAGGTAACGGTTCTGTTGCGAACTATATTGTTCCAACTTTACAAAAACTTCATGATAAAGACGGTATTCAAATTATCCGTTCATCACGTGTACCACAAGGTTTCGTATTACGTAATGCTGAACAACCTGACGATAAATATGGTTGGGTAGCTGCTCATGACTTAAACCCACAAAAAGCACGTCTTCTTGCAGCTTTAGCTCTTACTAAGACGAATGATGCTAAAGAAATTCAACGCATGTTCTGGCAGTACTAAATTTTTCAACCAGCCCGAATCAGTTTGGGCTGGTTCTTTTCTCCTGCTTCAAAAGACGCAACATCTTTGATCAATCCTCTACTTTCGTGTTCTCAACATTCTGTTTAAATACTAAAATCCATAACAGTTGCCAAAATATTAAGCATTTCGTTTGAACTTTGCGTGTTAAACTATGCTTCGGTCGCATTAAGGATTGGTTTATGCAGTTTGTTCATCTCGGTATTTACACAGAATTTTCGATTACAGAGTCGATTGTTCGCATACCCGACTTGGTCAAGGCTGCTGTAAAGGATGAAATGCCTGCGCTGGCACTTACCGACTTATCTAACCTTCATGCTGCTGTAAAGTTTTATAACTCTTGCCTCAAGAAAGGTATTAAGCCTATTTTGGGTAGCACAATCCGTCTTAATGATGCCCAGCATCGTGCAACTTTGCTTGCAATGAGCGATATCGGATGGAAAGGACTGACTGAAATTGTTTCGCGTGGCTTTATTGAAGGTCAGCAACTCAGTATTCCTTGTGTACAAAAAGAATGGGTTCTAGAGCAGCATCAAGATATTATTGTTTTACTTGGCCAACATAGTGATGTTGGGCAAATGCTTTGCTCATCTAATCCGCAAAAAGCAGAACCCTTACTTGAAGAATGGATCGAAAAGTTTGGCAATCGAGTTTATCTTGCTTTAACACGTACTGATCGTGCCGGTGAAGAAGATTTTATTCAAGAAGCTGCCAAGTTAGCAGCTAAATATAATATTGGGGTAGTTGCCCACAACGATGTGCACTTTGTTGAAAAAGAAGATTTCGAAGCACATGAAGCACGTGTATGTATTGCAGATGGTTATGTTTTAGCAGATGACCGACGTCCACGTTTGTATAGTCCTGAACAGCATTTCAAAACTTCAGATGAAATGATTGAGCTGTTTTCAGATATCCCGAGTGCTATTGAAAACACCTATCATATTGCTAAACGCTGTAATGTCAGCTTAAAACTCGGCACTTACTTCTTACCTGAGTACCCAATTCCTGATGGTTTTACCATCGATACCTATTTTGAGCACTTATCAAAAGAAGGTTTGGAAGAGCGTTTAAACTATCTTTACCCAGTTGAAAAACGTGGTGAAGACTGGCCTGAAATTCGTAAGCCTTATGATGAGCGAATTGATTATGAAGTTGGAATCATTCTTAAAATGGGATTCCCTGGCTACTTCCTCATCGTCATGGACTTCATTCAATGGGCAAAAAATAACGGTGTCCCTGTAGGGCCAGGCCGTGGTTCTGGTGCTGGCTCATTGGTTGCCTATAGCTTAAAAATTACCGACCTTGACCCTCTTCGTTATGACTTGCTCTTTGAACGTTTCTTAAACCCAGAACGTGTATCGATGCCCGACTTTGACGTCGATTTCTGTATCGCAGGACGTGACCGTGTTATTGACTACGTATCACGTACTTATGGGCGTGAAGCAGTTTCTCAGATTGCAACTTTCGGTACCATGGCTGCAAAAGGTGCGATTCGTGACGTTGCCCGTGTCTTAGGTAAGTCTTATGGTCTAGCTGACCGTATTTCAAAAATGGTTCCAACTAAACCACTCGGTGTAGATTTAGCAACCGCTATTGAGATGGAACCTCAGCTTAAAGATATCGTTACCAACCCTTCAAATCCAGATAATGATGATGCCAGTGAAATTTGGGAAATGGCATTAAAATTAGAAGGTATTACTCGAAATACAGGTAAACATGCCGGTGGTGTTGTTATTGCGCCAGGTAAAATTACTGACTTCTCTGCAGTACTTTGTGATGCAGACGGTACGAACCGTGTAGCTCAATACGATAAAGATGACGTAGAAGCTGCAGGTCTCGTAAAATTCGACTTCTTGGGCTTACGTAACTTAACGGTTATTGAAGATGCAATTCAAAATATTAATAAAAACCGTGGCAATGACCCTTTAAACATTTCACACGTCCCTCTTGACGACCCTAAAGCTTACTCTGTCTTTGCCGATGCAAATACAACCGCGGTATTCCAGTTTGAATCCGTCGGTATGAAGCGAATGCTTAAAGAAGCACGTCCAAGTAAATTCGAAGAAATTATTGCGTTCGTGTCTTTGTATCGTCCGGGCCCGATGGACCTGATTCCTGACTTTATTCACCGTATGCATGGTGGAGATTTTGAATATCTTCATCCATTGCTGGAAGGCGTATTAGAGCCAACCTACGGGATTATGGTTTACCAAGAACAGGTAATGCAAACTGCACAGATTTGTGCGGGTTATACACTCGGTGGCGCTGACTTACTTCGCCGTGCAATGGGTAAAAAGAAACCTGAAGAAATGGTGAAACAACGCCAAATCTTCCTTGAAGGTGCTGGACAAAAAGGCATTGACGAAAGCACAGCCAACCATATCTTTGACTATATGGAAAAGTTCGCAGGCTATGGTTTCAACAAATCTCACGCAGCTGCTTATGCCCTTGTTGCATACCATACAGCATGGTTAAAAGCTCATTATCCTGCCGAATTTATGGCAGCGGTAATGTCATCGGAAATGCAGAACACTGACAGTGTCGTATTTTTGATTGATGACTGTCGAAATAACGGACTTGAGGTCTTACCTCCGTCAGTTAACATGTCAACTTATCATTTCCATGCCAGTGATGATAAAACCATCGTTTATGGTTTAGGTGCAATTAAAGGTGTTGGTGAACAGGCAATGCAGTCTGTTATTGACTCACGTCGTCAACAAGGGCCTTATACTGACCTATTCGACTTCTGCCACCGTATTGATTTGAAAAAAATCAATAAACGAACTTTAGAAGCACTTATCCGTGCTGGTGCGCTTGATTGTTTAGGTATTGAACGTTCAAGTTTAATGGCTCAATTGCCTGAAGCCGTACAAGCAGCTGAACAGGCACGTAGTAACCGTGAAAGCGGTATTATGGATTTATTTGGTGAAGTTGAAGAAGTTCAACGTAAACCAGCTAAACCTGTTAAGCCATGGAGTGATGAGGTTCGTCTTAAAGGCGAAAAAGATACACTTGGTTTGTATTTAACGGGTCACCCAATTGATGTGTACCGCCAAGAACTCAAAGCCTTTATTCCTGCAAAACTTAATGAAATTACCGCAACTCGCCGCGGTGTAACGACAGTTTATGCAGGACTCGTCCTTGACGTAGCGAATTTCCCGAACCGTGTTGTTATCGTACTTGATGACGGAACGGCACGTATTGAAGTCAGCTGTAACCACGAACGTTTCCAGCGCTTTAAAGATATTATTCAAGTTGAGCGTGTAGTTGTCTTTGAAGGCGAGATTTATGAGCGTGAAGGCTTTGATCGTCCAATGGGACGTCTGAACAAAGCATTTAGCTTAAATGAAATCAGACAAAAACGTGCCAATAGTATTCAAATCAAATTAACTAATGATTTAATGCAACCAAGTTTGGCAAAAGATCTACAAAATATCTTATTGCCTTATTGTAATGTTGATATGCATCAGCATATTGCAATACATTTACAGATTGACCAATCCTATGCTCAGGCTGAGCTTCAGCTTGGGCCGCAGTGGAAAGTCGCACCTTTAGATGAACTACTTGCCAAACTAAGAGATTACTTTGGTAAAGATAATATTCATATTGAATATCAGGTAAAATCTAAGGCAGCTAAAGCAGCAGAACCTGTTCGTCCACAACCTGTTGCCTCACCTCCTGTGGACATGACTATTGATGATGCGTTGGATTCATACCAAAGCGAAGTTTCTCAATATTCGTAATTTCTGGAAATCTTATGAGTTTGTTTGACGACACCGCCGTGTCAAAACAATTAGCACAAGTGCGTATTGTCATGGTCAATACCACTTTACCAGCTAATATTGGCAGTGCTTTACGCGCAATGAAAACAATGGGCTTGAGTAAGTTAGTTCTGGTTTCACCAAAAACCTATCCACATCCAGATATTCAGGCGCTTGCTGCTGGTGCACAAGATTTATTAGAACAAGTTGAAATTGTTGAAACACTCGAAGACGCCATTAAAGACTGTCATTTAGTTTTTGGAACGAGTGCGCGAAGTCGTACTATTCCATGGCCTTTGCTTGACGTGCGCCCTGCTTCAAAAGAAGCAATTAAGGCAGCTTCACAAGGTCAACAGATTGCGATCGTTTTTGGACGTGAAGACCGCGGTTTAACCAATGAAGAGTTGGCATTAGCAAACTATCACCTTACTATTCCTGTAAACTCAGACTATGGTGTACTTAACGTTGCTCAAGCGATTCAAGTCGTATGTTATGAACTTCGCATGTCGGTATTAGAGCAAAAAGAATCAGTTTCTGATGATGGGCAAATGCCACTTGCTCAAGGTCAAAGCATGCAGTGGGATGAGCCTTTAGTCACTCAGCAGCAAATGGAAGAGTTCTATCCTCATTTGGAAAAAATGCTCACTGAAATTGAATTTTTAGATCCAGAAAATCCACGTTTATTACCTTTACGCTTGCGTCGTTTATTTGGTCGTATACAATTAGATCGTATGGAATATCATTTACTTCGCGGTATTTTTAGTCGTGTTCAAGCCCTCACAAGCGGCAAATGGAAAAAAGCATCATCGGACAAGGAGGATCAATCCAATGCTTAAACAGCTTAAAGAAGATATACAGGCTGTATTCGCGCGAGATCCTGCTGCACGAAATACACTCGAAGTACTTACCACTTACCCAGGTATACACGCTTTACTTTTGCATAGACTTGCACACGAATTGTGGAAAAAAGATTGCAAAGGTACTGCCCGTTTTGTTTCGTCATTTAGCCGTTTTGCAACCGGTATTGAAATTCATCCCGGTGCTAAAATCGGCAAACGCTTCTTTATCGATCATGGTATGGGTGTTGTGATTGGTGAAACTGCTGAAATTGGTGACGATGTAACGCTATACCACGGTGTTACCTTAGGTGGTACGACTTGGAATAAAGGTAAGCGTCACCCAACTTTAGAAGATGGTGTAGTTGTAGGTGCCGGTGCGAAAATATTAGGACCGTTTACAGTTGGTAAAGGTGCTAAAGTCGGTTCAAATGCAGTGGTGACAAAAGCGGTACCCGCTGGTGTAACAGCAGTTGGAAACCCTGCTCGCTATATTTATAAAGATGCCGACAAAACTAAAGATAAAGATGAAGAGCGCCGCCGTGATTATGCGCAGAGTATTGGTTTTGCTCCGTATGCGACTACTGCTGATCAATCTGACCCAATTTTAGAAGGAATGCGAGTTTTACTTGACCGTATTCAGCACAATGAAACGCGTATGAATAATTTGTGCCAACGCTTATCCGAACTTGACCCCACTTTCAAAAAAGAAAGCCAAGATGAACAGCCTTTTAGTGATGAAGAGCTAAAAATTCTTGAAGAAGTTCGTCGTGAATGCGGTGCACAAAACAAGACATCAAAAACGTAATATTCTTGATTCATAATGTAACACGCTTACCCTTGCATGTGGGTTTAGCTTTTCCTAGACTTAGCTGTACCAAATCTGACTTTACTAAAATGAACGGAAGATCCTATGAATTTTAAGCCATTGGCGTATTTAATCCTTGCAACTTCTAGTTTAACAGCGTGTACAATGGCACCTGTAAAAGAACAAAAAATCGAACCTTTTGTTTTCAAGGAACCAGAGCTTACTCCTCCATTTTATGCGTTAAATCCATTTAATTATGATGCTCCACCTGCCTTTGAAGTTGCTTTAAAAGATGCCGCAGCACAGCCTGTAACTAAAATGGTAGTCACTCGTCAGGACGATCCAACTAAATCGCTTACATTAGATACAAATAAACTGATTGTACCTACCATCAATAATTCACAACGTTCGATGAAGTATGCAGTTTTAGCTGGCGATAATGAAATTGACGTGACTGAAATTGATGACTTCTTACAGCTTGTTGAAGGTAAAGCTCGTCACTACCCGCCTCGCTTTACTGATCGCCAAGAACGTAAAGGTTTTGAGAGCAAACTCAAAGAAGTAACTCAGCGTTTAGATACTTTAGCCGCTAATCCAAATGCTTCATTTGATATTTTAATTCGAGCATTTAAAGCAAGTGTACTTGCTCGTAACCTTGATTTAGGTACTGCCCATACCACTAGATCTTTAGAATATGCACAAAGACTTTTAAAAATTAGCCCAGATGATCCAGAAACTAATTTCTGGTTTGGTTTTGGTTTGTCTGAAGGTGGTGGTCAACGTGAAGCTATTCCATACTTAGACAAAGCCATTAAAGGTGATGTTCAAGAAGCATATTTAGCTGCTGCAAACAACTATATTGCAATGGAACAAAAGAAAAACGCGATTCAGACCTTAAAAAACTACAAGGTTAAATATCCTGACGAAGCTGAAGTTGCAGATCGTTTGATTCAAGAAATTGAAAAACAAGGTCGTTGGAATGTATGGCAAGTTTTAACAAACCCTGCTATGGCACCAGCTACTCCAACTGCACCAGCAAAAAAATAAGAGTATAAACTTACTAAAAAGGGCTGATTTGACAGCCCTTTTTTATATTTGATCAATTGAAAAATACTTTAAAATTTGTATGATCTGCATATTACTGATCCACATATTTGACCATAATGTTTGTTAGAAAAAGAAACTCAGCGCTCTTCACGGTCATACTCCTCGGTTCAATTCTGAGTGGATGTCAGGTGGTAAATGTTAAGCAACAGGCCCTCAACGTCACTATTGCAAACGAACGTAATAGTATTCTTACCCAAGATAAATTGAGTGAAGCAAGTCTTAACGTTTTGTCTATGTCAGGACAAGAAGCCAAAACTTGTACAGATTCCCCTGATACCTGTGTTAATCAGCTTAAAAATCTTCCACAAATTTTAGATGAACAGCTTTTATCTGCCGCGAGTGAAATGTATCTGGCAAAAGCGATGGCTTTATCAGATTCTTCCGAGTGTAAAATTAGTCGGTTCACTAAGCACAAAGCCTCTGATGAACAAAAAGCAATTCAGAACAAATATGACGATTGCTTAGACCAACAATTGAGCTTACTCGATAAGAGCATTCGTTATAGTTATGCCTACTTATTTTCAACAAAACGTCAGCCGACCGATCGTATTTTTGATAATAGGCAAGTTCAAATACGGGACTTTTATAATCAAGCCATTGCTAAAATGGTGAGTATTTATGATCTAAGATACCCTAAAAAAAATGTGGTAGAACCACAAATCCATATTGGTAAGAGTGTCTACTCAATTGACTTTGAGTTTCATAGACAGTTAACTGGTCAAAAGTTAGAAAAATTAATTTCAAGTTATAACTTAAATTTCTCTGGTTTAAGAACAATCAACCGTCGTGATGGTTTCGGTTCCGAATTTGTGGCTGTTTTCCCAAGTTCAGAAAAAGAAGATATTAATGAATACATTTTAGATCCCCTCAATTACAGCTATAAAAATGGTGTGAATCCGAATATTCACCATGCACGTTATTTAGCAGCAACTATTGTTGCCGAACCTAAAAAAGCCAAAACTGTTGAAGAAATTATTAATGATCCAGAATTTGTAATTCGGGTTTATGATCCTTATCGAACAGATAATATTAATGTCGCTGGTAAGCAATACCCTTTAGCTGCCAACTTCTCGGCTCCTTATGGTTTATGGTTAGCTGAAAATAACTTAGGTGTAGCCGCTTATTTAAGCCTGATTGATCGTGATCAGCATTTAACCATGCCGCATCTATATATGCTCGAACCTTATAATCCAAACAAAAAAATTATTGTGTTGGTACATGGTTTGGCAAGTAGCCCCGAGGCATGGATTGCTCTTACTAACGATGTGATGGGCGATACAGTTTTAAGAGATAACTATCAGGTTTGGCAAGTTTTCTACTCGACCAATATGCCAATCTTAGAAAGTCGATTCCAAATTTATGCACTATTAAAACAAGCGTTCGGTTCGTTAAACCCAAGTGACCCTGCTGCACATGATGCCGTGCTTGTGGGACATAGTATGGGAGGTATTATTAGCCGTTTACTGGTCAGTGATGGTGATATTACTCAACCAGCTTTGAAGCTAATGACTGTACGTCAACAGAACCGCTTCAAAAAACATCCTATGGTGACTGAACGATTGCAAATGCATTCAATTGCTAACTTTGATCGCGCAATTTTCTTAGCATCACCTCACAGAGGTACAGATTATGCAGATCGATGGTTTACTTTAGCTGCTCGTAAAATTATTCGTTTGCCGGGAGCTTTTTTATCTGCTGTAGCGACATCACTAACCACTGAAAACCTAGATGTTAAAGATTTCTTGAATAACATTGATAATGGTCTGATTCAAAATGGACCAAGTGACTTAAGCCATCAATCTAAGTTTATGGAACTCACTGAAAATATTAATCCACACCAAGGCTTAGTCTTCCATTCAATTATGGGTAACATTACTAAAAGCGATGATCCAAATGTCATTACCGATGGTATTGTTCCTTATAAGAGCGCTCACTTAGATGGTGCAAAGTCTGAGAAAGTACTTCCGGGTGGACACTCTATTCAGTTAACACCTCAAGCTGTACTAGAGCTACGCCGTATTTTACGAGAGCATTTAGTTGAACATGGTTTGTATAAACCATAAAAAATAAAAAAGAGCCAAAGGTGATCCTTTGGCTCTTTTGTTTTAGGTTAGATTTTATTGCCCAGAACGGATGATGTAATCAAACGCAGAGAGTGATGCTTTAGCGCCTTCACCTGTAGCAATAATGATTTGTTTGTAAGGTACAGTTGTACAGTCACCTGCAGCGAATACACCTTTCACATTGGTTTCATTGCGGTCGTTGACAATAATCTCGCCACGATTAGTTAACTCAACTTCACTTTCTTTCAAGAAGTGAGCCTGTAAATTATTTTGTGTAAGTTCCATTTTTTATAAATGATCTTTTAATCGATCATCGAACTGAATCGTAAACCAATTCATTGCTAAACGCCAATTTTGAATTGGCATCGTCCATTTCTTCGCAGCATTTGATGTTGCTAAGTAAATGACCTTCTTTACTGAGTCATCAGATGAAAAGATTTTCCTTTTCTTCGTTGAATGGCGTATTACGCTATTCAACGACTCAATCGCATTTGTTGTATAAATTGCATGACGTATTTCGGCTGGATAGCTAAAGATCGTTCGGATATTTTCCCAATTGGCCCGCCAGGATTCTCCAATTTTGGGATACTGGTGATTCCATTGATCACAGAAGATGTCTAGGGATTTTAAAGCATTTTCCTCTGTACTTGCCTGATAAATCGCTTTCAGACCCGACGTAACAGCTTTGTAGTCTTTCCAGCTTACAAATCTCAGGCTATTGCGTACAACATGCACGATACACAGTTGAATATCAGTATGAGGGTAAACAGAGGCTATCGCGTCAGGGAAGCCTTTTAATCCATCTACACAGGCAACAAGAATGTCCTGTACTCCTCGATTTTTTAGCTCTGTCATGACTGACAGCCAGAATTTGGCACCTTCTGTCTGAGCAATCCACATACCCAGTAATTCTTTTTGCCCATCCATATTGATGCCTAAAGCAAGGTATACGGACTTGTTAATCACATTGGAGTGCTGACGGACTTTGACAACAATACAGTCAAGATAGACAACAGGATAAAGGCTATCTAAGGCTCTATTTTGCCACTCAGTCACTTGCTCAATCACAGCATCGGTAACTTTGCTGATGAGAGATGCTGACACATCGGCATCGTACATTTCTTTGAAGAAGGCTACAATTTCCCTATTAGTCATTCCTTTTGCATACAGTGAGAGGATTTGGTCATCCATACTGGTGATGCGTGTTTGGTGCTTTTTGATAATTTGTGGCTCAAATGAACCTTCTCGATCACGGGGAATATCTAAAGCCAGTTGTCCATCTTGAGTTGTAATGGTTTTAGAACTAAACCCATTACGGCTATTTGAGCCTTTCTTGGGCTGATGCTTTTCATAACCGAGATGGTCTGAAAGTTCAGTATTGAGTGCAGTTTCAATCATGAATTTTTTAAAGACTGCTGTCATTTGGTTTAAGTCTTCTGGTGTTTTTAGACCTTTAGCCAATTCGGCAGCCATACTTTTGATTGTTGCTTCATCCATGTGAAGTACCTTTTGTAATTATCCTCTGAAGGATAAATGAAAATTAAGTACTTACACAAAATTTAGAACAGTCCCCAAGAAGTCAGTGTTTGGTAATAAACCAATCTGTACAAAGATTCCTGCAAGCTCGACCACATGCTCTTCATCAGTCGCACGGTCTTTATATTTAAGACCGGTTACTTGTGAACCATCACCCAATACTTCGGTGCTTAACGCATTCATAATTACTGTGGTGTTTGGCAAGCTGTTTAACTTGTTTTGCAAGACTTGGTCTGCACGAAGTTTAGTATCAAACTCAACCAGAGTTACATGCTCAACAATACCTGCAAGGTCAATTGCCGCTTCCACACCTGAGTTACCACCACCAATCACTGCAACACGTTTACCTTTGAACAATGGACCATCACAGTGTGGGCAGTACGCTACACCACGGGTACGGTATTCAGCTTCACCCGGTACATTCATTTCTCTCCAACGTGCACCTGTAGAAAGGATCACAGTTTTCGATTCAAGTTTTGCACCGTTTTCAAGTTCAACTTCAACCAGACCATTTGCTGTTTGGTTTGCACCAGTGATTTTGCTGACACGTTGCAGGTTCATGATATCAACATCGTATTCACGAACGTGTGCTTCCATCTCGGCTGCAAACTTAGGACCTTGAGTCTTTTGCACAGAAGTGAAGTTTTCAATGTCCATGGTATCCATGACCTGACCACCAAAGCGTTCAGCTACAATACCGGTGTTAATACCTTTACGTGCTGCATAGATGGCTGCTGTTGCACCTGCAGGTCCACCGCCAATCACCAATACATCAAACGCATCTTTGGCATTAAGTGCTGCTGCATCTTTTTCCGCCGAGTTGGTGTCAAGCTTTGCCACGATCTCTTCAAGCGTCATACGACCTTGACCAATGTGTTCATTGTCCTGGAATACCATTGGCACAGCCATGATTTTGCGTTGTTCCACTTCGTCTTGGAAGAAAGCACCATCAATCATGGTTGCCGTAGTGTTCGGGTTATAAATGGCAATCAGGTTAAGCGCCTGTACCACGTCCGGACAGTTATGACAGCTAAGTGATACGAATACATCAAAGTTAGCTTTGAGGTTTAAACCTTTAATCTGGTTAAGCACTTCATTTGACACTTTAGGTGCATAGCCAGACACTTGTAACAGAGCCAAGATCAAAGATGTAAACTCATGTCCCATTGGTAAGCCTGCAAAGAACACACGAGGCTGTTCACCTGCTTTAGCCACACCAAAGCTTGGACGACGTGTATTGTTACCGTCAAAACGGGCTGTTACCTTGTCAGAAAGCTCAGCGATTTCAGTTACTAATTCTTTAATTTGGGCAGCTTTATCTGATTCATCCAAAGCAGCAACTAATTCGATTGGACTTTCTAAACGTTCTAGGTAAGCTTTTAATTGAGTTTTAATGTTTTGATCTAACATCTGTTTTTACTCCAATGCATCCAAATTCTTTCAATAGATGCATAGTACGTGAAAACAATGAATAGGTAAAACAGTATGTTTTTATGTATTTGATCGGTTTTTTAGATTTTATTATTACTTACTTCAAATCAAAAAAAGCCAACCTG
The DNA here is from genome assembly GCF_000588095.1 of Acinetobacter sp. 1130196. NCBI lineage: Bacteria > Pseudomonadati > Pseudomonadota > Gammaproteobacteria > Moraxellales > Moraxellaceae > Acinetobacter > Acinetobacter sp. 1130196. Next base: position 46,710 of record NZ_JFWX01000025.1, read on the forward strand.
AACTTATCCCAGCGCAGATCGGCAAACTGGTCAACTAGAGCAACACGACACCAAATACAGCCCCAGCAATCAAAACATGCAAGGGATGAACTTTTTTAATTAAAGATAATAAAGTCGCAATGACTACCATAATGATAAGTAAAGTATTTATTGCTGCCGCCTCAGAAATAATCCAAGCACTGGCAAGCACAGTCCCCACAGTAACAGGTTGTAAAGCAAGCTGTAAAACACGGCGCCATTTTTTGTCTTTGAACTTAGACCAGCCTCTCATTACAAATACAGTAATAAGAGATGACGGTAAAAATTTAGCGGTAGAAGCTACAAGTAAACCTGACAATCCCGCTACGTGCCACCCTACCAACGGTACAATCATCATGTTTGGCCCAGGAGCTGCTTGAGCCATAGCAAACAATGCACTAAATTCTTGTGCCGTCATCCAATGATGAATGTCGACTACTTGGCGTTGCATTTCAGGTAAAATTGTATTCCCGCCACCAAATGCAATGAGAGACAACTGAGTAAAAATGATCGCTAAAGCAAGTAGAACTGCGCCCATTACACACGTCTCCAAATAATAGATGAATAAAGTGCCAATAAAATCAACATAGTCAAAAGTAAGGGAACTTTTAGAAAAGCAATACTGACAATTGCAGCTACGACAACACACATCGCTATTGGATTACGTAATAAAGGCTTAATCATTTTCAATCCAGTTGCAACCAAAAGCCCAGCTGCTGCTGCCCCTAAACCTTCGAAAAGATGCTTAACCATCAAGTTATCTTGGAACTGTTCATAAACATAATGTAAAAGTACAACAATTACGGTAGGTGCAAGAATCAAACCAATAAGTGAGCTCACTGCTCCACGGACACCGCGAAACTCCATACCAATCGCAACAGATAAATTAATAATATTGCCGCCCGGTAAAAATTGGCACAAACCAAGTAACTCGGTGAACTTTTCAGGACTTAGCCATTGCCTTTGCTCTACAATAACTTTGCGGGCTAAAGGCAAAACACCACCAAATCCCATTAAACCTAATGTTAAAAAACCTAAAAATAACTCTGTGCAGGTAGGTACACTCTCCTTCTGCACGGCAATCTCAACATGGTTCATTTTCGTTACTTTTCACTTTATCTGACCAAGATAGAATGATACTTTTGTGGTATATCTACAAATGCTTTTATTTTCGTTAACCATACCCTAAAGGTATTTCTATGCTCGATTTACATAAGCTTCATGCCTTTGTTGTAGTGGTTGAAGAAAGAAACATTACGCATGCAGCAAACCGATTGTTTATCCAACAGCCGCCTCTAACGCGTTTACTCAAAAAACTTGAAGAAGAACTCGGTACACAGTTACTTATTCGTCAACCGCGCGGGATTGAACCGACAGAAGCAGGTTTAGCACTATTTAAAGAAGCACAACTTTTATTAGAGCATGCTCGTCATATTACCAAATTGGTCCAAGACGTTAGCCAAGGTAAAACTGGACAGCTTAATATTGGTTTTACAAGTTCCGCAGGTTTACATCCGCTCATTTCACTTGTATTACGTTCGTATCGGGAAATGTACCCTGCTGTACAAACTAAACTTGAAGAAGCAGGTAGTCAAAAGCAACTGGACTGGTTAATTTCAGAAAAACTTGATATTGCTTTTTTAAGAGCGCCGATTAGCCGAGATATTGGTTTGAAGCATCTTCATATATTAGATGAACCCATGGTGGTGGCCCTACCTATCGGTCATCCGCTTACACAGAAGAAAAAAATTAGTTTAAGTAACTTGTCAGAGGAAAATTTTGTTTTATACCGTCGCTCTTCAGGGCAAGGCTTATATGACAATATTTTATATAGCTGCTATCAAGCAGGATTTAGTCCACGCATTATTCAAGAAGCTCCGCGCCCTACTGCGACGCTCAATTTAGTGGCTGCTGGTATTGGAATTAGTATTGTACCCGCATCAATGCATAACTTTTGGGACCATGAAATCGTCTATCGCGAGTTTGATGATTCGATAAAACTAAATGCGCCTATTTACTTGATTACTAGAGAAAATAAAAACTCAGCTAAAGTTTCAAACTTCATTGAACTCATGCAAAAACTTTTACCGACAATGACCTAAGTTTAAAAGCCAGACAATAAAAAGTGCCTATATAAAGGCACTTTTTTAGCGATCTTTAGAAAATAGTTCAAATAAATTTTGCGATTTTTTAAGAGTAATACTTTTTCTTTAACCAAAGCGAAACCGAAACCAGTGAGATCAACACTGGTACTTCAACCAATGGCCCGATCACTGTAGTAAAAGCAACTGGTGATGCCAAACCAAAAGTTGCAATGGCTACGGCTAAAGCCAACTCAAAGTTGTTTCCCGCTGCGGTAAATGAAATAGCAGTGGTACGTGGGTAGTTATTCCCCATCCGTTTACTCATAAAGAAACTGATAAAGAACATTACGACAAAGTAAATCGTCAGTGGAATCGCAATACGTAATACATCTAAAGGTAAACTCACTACATCTCCACCTTTTAGACTAAACATCGCCACAATGGTAAAAAGTAATGCGATTAAACTTAATGGACTAATTTTTGGTAAAAATTTGGTTTGATACCACTCCAAGCCTTTTAATTTAACTAAAATCAAACGAGTTATGAATCCCATTAAAAATGGAATACCCAAATACACTAAAACAGCATGGGTAATGGTCCAGAAATTGACATCAATCACTTGCCCTGCCACACCAAAATACGGTGGTAAAAAGGTTAAGAAAAGCCATGCGTAGCTACTAAAGAATAAGATTTGGAAAATACTGTTAAAGGCAACCAAAGCTGCAACATATTGGTTATCACCGCACGCTAAGCCATTCCAGACCAATACCATTGCAATACAACGTGCTAAGCCAATTAAAATAAGACCTGTCATATACTCTGGATAGTTATGCAAAAAAACAATTGCAAGAATAAACATTAAAACTGGAGCAATAATCCAATTTTGTACCAATGATAAAGTTAAGGTCTTTTTATCTTTAAATACTTCCGGCAAAGCTGCATAGTCCACTTTTGCCAATGGCGGATACATCATTAAGATCAAACCAATCGCAATTGGAATATTAACGTTATCTACACTTAACTTATTTAAAGACACAGATGCCTGAGGAAAGAAAACTCCAATAGCTAAACCTAAAGCCATTGCAATAAAAATCCACAGCGTCAGGTTTCGATCTAAAAAGGAAAGCCCTTGTTTGGTCATGTTTTACTCGAAGAAAGAATTGATTAATTTTGCTCAATACACACAAATGACTAATACATTTATGCTAAGAAAATCCGAATTTTTAAGACAAAAATCTAGAAAGATTAATCACAGCACGTTGTAGTGATAGAAGGCTGATCTTGTTGTTTTACCCTTGTCTCAATCTCGTCATTTTCTATCACCTTTAAAATATCTAAAGCCCATATAGGTAAATCAGGATTTAAGCTGTAATAAACCCACTGTCCTTTTCTTTCATCCAGTAATACGCCATGAGTTCTTAGTAAGGCTAAGTGTCGAGAAATTTTCGGTTGGCTCAACTCAAGCTGCTCTGTTAGCTCACAAACACAAATATTTTGTTTGTTTAGAACTAATTTAAAAATGTTTAACCGAGTTTGGTCAGATAGACATTTAAAGAAATCGACTTGGTTGATCATATCTTCAACAGAGTATATTCGATATTGCAAATATACGGATATCCATATATAAATGCAATAACTTAATTTGAAGATCAATTTATCATGAGCGATCAATTGAAAATCTATCATAACCCTGCTTGTGGAACTTCACGAAATACATTGGCGCTTATTCGTCATGCCGGGTTTGAGCCTATTGTTATTGAATATTTACAAACACCTCCAAGTAAAGATGAACTAATCCAACTCATTCAAGATTCAAACTTAACTGTACGGGAAGCCATTCGTAAAAATGTTGATCCCTATAAAGAATTAGAGTTAGAACAAGACCATTGGACCGATGAACAGTTAATTGACTTTATGGTGCAGTATCCAATTTTAATTAATCGTCCATTTGTGGTTACATCAAAAGGTACACGACTTTGCCGCCCTTCTGAGGTTGTATTGGATATTTTAGATTCAAAAAGCTTAGGCTATTTTGCAAAAGAAGATGGTGAAGTGATTATTGATGAGCAAGGTCATCGTATAAAGTAATTGAAGACACTTACCAATATAAAAAGCTAAATGGCATGGCACCATTTAGCTTTTTATAAATGAAACGGATTAAAAATAGGATTTAATAAAAGGAAGCAGCTGCTCTCCTATTACCATGCCCAATAAACCAACTAATGCAACAAGAGGTGGAGCTGGTGACTTCACATTTAAAACATAATATAAGACACCAACAAGCAACCCTACAGCCAAAGATAATAAGTACATTTTCATGGTACATACCTTAGAAAACCAAGCCATTTAAAGCGGCAGGTTCCCATACTGTTTTATTTAAAATGCAAAACACGAGCACCCTAGTGCGCCCCAGAAAGACTTTTTGTCTTTATTGTTTACAGGAACATCAAGCATCCAAGCGTGGCTGTGTCCATGCATGCCACAGCTGCTAGCACATGCACACAATGCACTTTGTGACTGTAGTGACTCATTGGAAGGCGCATTACGGTTTTCAGATAAACGCCACTGACCACCAAAGCGTTTTACCGGCGACCATGTTGGAGATGCTGGTGGTAACGGCGGATCATCTTGCTTAAACTCTGCCGCTGCGTACACCACTTTTCCGCCCAAAACAGTGAGTACAGACTCAATCCACTGAATATCTTCTGCTTCAACTTTAAAGTAGTCATCGGACAGAACAACCAAGTCAGCAAGTTCTCCTGCTGTGAGTGAACCTTTGATATCTTTTTCACCCGAAAACCATGCCGAACCTTTAGTCCAGAGTTTTAGGGCTGTTTGACGGTCTAATAGATTTTTTTCATCATAGAGCGGTAAGCCACCCACTGTTTTACCTGTAGTCAGCCAATACAAACACACCCAAGGGTTATAAGACGCAACACGAGTCGCATCTGTCCCGGCACCCACAGGAACACCGAGTTCTAACATTTTTTTAACTGGTGGCGTTGCCTGAGCGGCTTCGGCACCATAACGTCTTACGAAAATTTCACCTTGATATGCCATACGGTGTTGAATGGCAATACCGCCACCCAACGCACCAATACGCTCGATATTGCGCTCAGATACAGTTTCGGCATGGTCAATAATAAATCGGGTCGCAAATGGCTGTTTAGCATTTACTCGCTCAAATACATTGAGTAACCGACTAATGCTTTCATCATAGGTTGCATGAATACGGAATGGCCATTTCTTTTCAGCCAAGTGCTCTACAATGGCTTCGAGTTCACCTTCCATTTTTTCTGGTAAATCTGGACGTGGCTCATAAAAATCTTCAAAGTCACCCGCAGACCACGTCAAATTCTCACCGGCTCCATTCATTCTAAATAGTTCATCACCATCGCCCGGAAATGTCATTTCTGTCCAGCGGCGATAATCATCAAGCTCTTGGCCTGCCTTCTGAGCAAATAGGTTATAAGCAATACGTACGGTCATTTGATTTTGGTCGTGTAATTGCTTAATCACATCATAATCTTCAGGGTAGTTTTGACCGCCACCGCCCGCATCAATTGCAGAAGTAATGCCTAATCGGTTCAGCTCACGCATGAAATGACGCGTTGAATTGACTTGATCTTCAACTGGCAATTTCGGTGCTTTACCTAAGGTTGAATACAAAATCATAGCGGATGGCGTTGCGAGCAACAGTCCTGTTGGCTCACCTTTTTCATCTCTTACAATCTTGCCACCCGGCGGGTCTGGCGTGTCTTTGTTAAAGCCTAATACATCAAGCGCAGCTCGGTTGAGCATTGCACTGGCATATAGATGTAAAACGAATACAGGAGTATCTGGCGCAGCTTTATTAATTTCTTCTAAAGTCGGTAAACGCTTTTCGGCAAACTGGAATTCAGTCCATCCACCTACTACACGAACCCATTGTGGAGCTGGAGTATTGTCTGCTTGTTCTTTGAGTAAGCGTAATGCATCTGCAACGGATGGCACACCTTCCCAGCGCAGCTCCATATTGTAATTGAGACCACCGCGAATAATATGCAAATGACTGTCATTTAGCCCCGGTATAACACGACGACCATTTAGGTCTACAACTTTACTTGTTGGTGTTACGAGCTTCATGATCTCATCATTTGTACCCGTGCGGAGAATTTTACCATCTGCAATCGCAATTGCTTGTACTTCGGGGTTCTGAGGATCTAGTGTTGTGATTTTACCGTTTTTGAGTATGAGGTTTATTTCGGTCATTCTGAACTCCATTCTTGTGAATTATTGTTTTAAAAAATAAAGGTATAGCAACAAATATATTTCATTATTCTTTTTTGATTTTACACGACGGAGTCTGACCGTTTTACATCCAATAAGAGGAGTTAATTCTGTTACTTTTCTTTCGGGAAAAGTAACCAAAACCTGAGCTGCCATTAAGGCAGCGCAAGATCTGCAAAACTCGTTCAATTACAATCTTTTTCAGATTTTGTCCTGCCTCGAACAGTTGCAGATGGCTTTTCCGCTTATCCAATATAGTCAAAAATCGAATAAATCAACTTAAATATCGAAATACCCTTAACTCAACTATTTCTTATTTTGCAGGAACTGGTGCAAGTACTTCGTGTTTTGAAGTTGTACGTTCAGGTGCCTTATGTACCATGGTATAAGCATAGTCCACACCCATACCGTAAGCCCCTGAATGTTCGCGTACAATTGCCATGACTGCATCATAAGTATCGCGATTTGCCCAATCACGTTGCCACTCAAGTAATACTTGTTGCCAAGTTACTGGAACAACACCTGCTTGAATCATACGTTGCATGGCATAGTCATGTGCTTCTTTCGATGTACCACCAGAGGCATCTGCGACCATATAAATTTCATAATCACCTTCAAGCATGGCACCAAAAGCAAAGGTGTTATTGCACACTTCAGTCCACAAACCTGAAACGATTACTTTTTTACGATTATTTTTTGCAAGTGAATCACGTACTTTTTGGTCATCCCATGAATTCATTGAAGTACGTTCTAGTAATGGAGCATCTGGAAATACGTCTAAAAGTTCTGGATAGGTATGACCAGAGAAGCTTTCAGTTTCAACCGTGGTAATAGTGACAGGAATATTGAATGTTTTAGCTGCTTTTGCTAACCCGACCGTATTATTTTTTAATACTTGGCGATCTATTGACTGTACCCCAAAAGCCATTTGTGGCTGATGATCAATAAAAATAACCTGACAATTCGTTGCTGATAGTTGTTCTAAAAGTGATTTATTCATGGGTAAACTCCATTATTCCTTAATTGAGGCTTTTAAAACTGCCTTCTGCTTATTATCAAAACAGATAAAAATGTAAAAACATAGACAGCAAATCAGCTCGAATCTGTATGCTGTACGAATACAATCAAAACAATGATTGCTTTTTAATTTTTATAGTTTAATCATTGATATATATTTTTTACCTTTCGCTTATCCATGGATCGATTAGACTGTATTTCCACTTTTGTAAGTGTCGTAGAACATGGGAATTTTAGTAGCGCAGCCAGAGCACTCGACATCTCTCGTGACTTAGTGGCCAAACGTGTTTGCTACCTTGAAAATGACCTTAGAACTACACTATTAACCAGAACAACAAGACAGATGAACCTGACCTCTTGTGGGGAAAAATTTTATCAACATAGCAAAGTCATTTTAAGTGAGTTTGAATGGGCTGCATATGAAATTAGCTACAATCAGCAGTACCCTGAAGGCGAACTCAAGCTTAATACACCAATGTCTTTTAGCAATATTTTTCTTCAACATATTATTTCAGACTTTATAGAGAAATATCCCAGCATTAAAATTGATTTATTCATGACTGATCAGCTATTAGACACGAATAATAATAAATTTGATTTAACAATCCGTGTTGATGGTTCTCCTCCAAATTTGGCAAATAGTAAAATTTTGAATACCTATCAACGATATTTATATGCAACGCCTGAGTATTTTAATCAGCATGGATTACCAGGCTCATTAGAAGAACTTAAAGAACATAAGTTTCTGATTTACTATCAAGATAGCCGACATAAAAAATTGATTTTTCAAAAAGATCACAAAGAAGTGTCTTTTAATTGCTTCCCTGTGATGACCTGTAATAATGGTGAATTATTATTAGATATGTGTCTAAAGAATCACGGTATTGTTTTTCTTCCAGAGTTTATTGCAGAGCCTTACTACAAAGAAGGTAAATTACAGAAGTGTTTAGAGGATTACACTAGTCAGCCACTTCACTTATATGTGACATGGCCAAACCGTAAGATTTTATCGAAGAAAGTAAAACTATTTATTGATTTTTTAACACGTCAAATCATTCCCATAAAATAACCAATCTGGGCCTTTTCCATAGGAATTGGCCCATGATTTTTAGTTAGTTTGAGGCATTTCAATCTTCTTATTTTTAAATAAATTTAATAAATTTTGCTCTGCAGACACTGTGCTGTTTTCTTCAATAAATGTAGTTGCGTAGTGTTCTAAATGCTCTTCCATCAATTGAGTTGCGCGCTTTTCATCGCCTTGTTCAATGGCTTCTAAAATTGCACGGTGTTCATCTGCCGAACAGTTATTATGTTTTGGAATCTCATACAATCCAATTAATAACGAAGTTCTCGCAATAAGCGTCTGCAAATAACTGGACATGATCGAATTTTGATTAGCTTCAATCAGCTTTAAATGAAATTGACCTGATAGCTTAATCCACTCAGCCCAATTTCCAGCTAAACGCTCTTTAGACTCTTGATCGACCAAGCCTCGAAGCTCACTAAAATCTAAGTGATGAGACTTTTGAGCCAGCTTTTTTACAGTGGCAATTTCAAGCATGCTGCGCGCTTCAAAGACCTCTTTTGTTTCATGAGCACTATGTTTTGCGATGAGTGCCCCACGATTGGGCTGAATTTCAATAACCTTATCATGGGCAAGTTTGACAAAAACACGTCTTAACACGCCTCGTGTTACACCGAAAGCTTCACATAAAGGTGCTTCAACTAAACGTGCACCAGGGGCAAGTTGTCGATTTAAAATAGCATCTACAATAGCGTTATATATATGGTCATCAATTTCATCATTGCTCATTTCTACGGCTTTTTTTGGTGCACTCGATGACATTGATTTCTCCATTTTTATTAACGTCTCCTCTTTTTAGAACTTTATCTATTTTGAATAGTGTAAGTTTAACTTAAGCATTTGGAAATATTTCTCTAACTTTCACAATATCTATACTGAGCTGAATAATTCAATATTAGATCTCTAAATATCTACTTATACACCTAAATTTATTTACTTTTTATAAAAAATTAAGCACGTCTCAGTTTATAAATTTGTCTATTCATATCCCGAAATCGTATCAAGCTAAATCACTCATCAATACTACATCTCAAGTTTGGCATAACTTTTGCTCAATGAATTGTGCACAATCTAAATAAAACATTGTGCACAATTTTAATTTCATTCTTTTAGTCAGTATTTCAAGCTGCTGAAGAACGTGCCCGCCCAACATAGGGAAGTGAGTGTTCAAGATGAATAATACCGAAGCAATAATTAAACCTTCTTATGATGCAAAGCGGCTTTGTTGCATAAACATTCAAAAGCTGAGTTCTCCCCAATCCATTCAAATTTAAGACACAACTTGGGTGCGAGGTCTACCTAATTCCGTAAATCTATTCAGAACTGCCACACGCGCATGAATTTCATTGACCTGACTTTGAAAATGTCTTGCCGTCAGCCTATCACCTAATAATTTGATGCAATGCATCTTGGTTTCCACCAAACTACGACGGTGATAACCCGACCATTTTTTCCATAGGGTTCTGCCTAAATGTTTAACCGTTTGAAGTAACTCATTTCGTTCTATTGAACTTATTTTAGAATCTTTCCAGGGC
>NZ_JFWX01000026.1:0-53429 GCF_000588095.1 Acinetobacter sp. 1130196
TACCTGCAGAACTGCGTAAAACGTTGACCTATGACCGTGGACGCGAGATGTCAGAACATAAAATACTCGAAGAAGATTTAGGCATAGATGTATATTTCTGTGACCCACATTCACCTTGGCAAAAAGGCACATGCGAAAATATGAATGGTTTAATTAGGCAATATTTACCTAAAGGGATTGATTTAAATCAGGCAGATCAGCATTATTTAAATCAAGTTGCCATGTCACTGAATACTCGTCCTAGAAAGGCGTTAGATTGGCTTACACCATTAGAGAAATTTGCTCAGCTTGTTGATTATCATATGGCTTTTGAAACTGTCGCACCTCATGTTTGAATTCGCCATACTTTCAAGCTATAAGTTTCAGCAATCATATTCCTTCAGGAGAAGTTACTTATCATGAAGCATTTATGGCAACTGAATAAATAAGTTCGCTTACAACACATAGTAAAAAGCCTCTGTTTCTACAGAGGCTTTTTTTCAATTCAACAATTTATTATTTATGAACCCAAGGCACAGCCGGTGAACCAATCCAAGCAGATTTAGCCGGAATATTTTCACCTTTCATGACTAATGTTAATGGGCCTAGCACAGCATGGTTACTCACGTTTGCATTATACAAAATAATACTACGTGTATTTACCACAACATCGTTACCAATATTCACTTGTCCGATTTTCATAATACGGTCTTCAAACAAGTGAGTTTGTGGACCCGAGAAGCTATTAAACTCAGCACGGTCACCAATGCTTACACAGTCAAACTCTGTAATATCAGCCGTATCCATATAGACGTCTTTACCAATACGAACACCTAAAATACGCAAGAAGAATGGCAACATTGGCGTTCCTCTTAAGTAGTTTAAGAAGTTAGGAATCGCAACTGACTCATATAAGCTTGTAATCCCTTCGCTCAACCATACAAACATAGTCCACATAGGAGCTGAACGTGGCTCATAACGACCAATCAAAATCCACTTCAATAACGCAACAATAACGAAGCAGCCTACACCATAGAGCAAACCAGCAAGCGTTAAAGCTAACAAACCAGTTGGAATGTTGTATTTGTTAATAACATCAATAATCTCAAGCACGATCATATAACCTACACCAATCGCAAGAGCGGCAGGGAATACAACACGAAGACCTTCAATAAAACCACGCATTAAACGGCGTTTGATACTTGGTAAGAATGTTAAATGATCTGGATATTTCTCAGCAGCTTCACGTGCAGGCAGCAATAACGGTGGTGAACCAAACCAAGTTTGACCATCGTACATTTCAACGTTATCAGGTGTCTTAGATTGCACACCAATCAAGACATTGTCAGGCAACACAGTACCATCAGCAATATAAGCACTGTTTCCGACAAAACTACGGTTACCGATAGTCGTCGATTTCAAAGTCATCCAGCCGCCTTTGATTTCTTCATCACCTAGCATTACAGCATCGGCAATAAAGCTTTCTTCACCCAAAGTCAGCATTTCTGGAATAACACCGTTTGCGGTAGAAATTTCAGTATTTTTACCTACTTTTGCACCGAGCATACGGAACCATGTTGGCGCATAAATGGTCGCAAACAAGCCATGCAAGGTTTGTAAGCTTGTTTCCAAGATTTGAGACGCAAACCATTTACGGTAATACGTACCGCCATGAACCGCATACCTTCCTGTTTCAAGACGAGGCAATGCAACTTTACGAATGACTGAAGAGATCACAGCAGTAATCATCATCATCATTGCACTAGCTGGGATCGCTAAAATGAAGTAGTACAGTGCGATTTGTAAATGTTCATTCGGGTTAATATTAAATACGTTTGCATCTAACCAGTCGACCAACAGGAAGCTTGGGAAAATTGGAATAAAGAACAAACACGCAATAATTAACGCACTAATTCCATAATATGCATATTCTGCAATTTTACGAATAAACGATAATTTTGGACGCTCTGGTAATTTATCGTGATCATCTACATGCCCAATTTTCTTCGCAGGTGTACCATCCCAGATTTCTCCAGCTGGTACCACTGTGTCATATTCAATTGAAGTTAAGGCATTTACATGAGCTTGTTTTTCCAACACTGTATTTTCTTCTAATACAGCATAAGAGCCCACATAACTGTCTTCTTTTAAGTGAATTGAACCTAACACCAAGTGACCATGTTCGACTTTGGCATTCTCTAAGTTTACTTGAGAGCCAATGCTCACCCCATCTTCAACAGTAAGTAAAGACGGCATACGAATATGCACTGAACTAATGGTGACATCATGGCCGATTTTCGCACCAAGCGCTTTCAAATATAAGTTAAGTAAAGTCGAGCCTGATAAAAGATAGACTGGTGAAATGTTGCTAATACGGTCTGCTAACCACCAACGGAAATAGGTTAATCCCCATAATGGATATTGCCCTGCACCAACGCCCATCATTAATAGTCGTTTTACCGTAATTGAAACCACAAAACTGGCAATAATTACGCTGATATAAACCAATAAAGACATCGCGATTGCATTTGGAATACTATCTCGTGTTCCACCGGTAAAATAATGATAGGTAAAGAATGGCGCTAACCACTGCAAAATGTTAATCGAAATTAAAACTGGAATAGTAATAAACTGAGCAATACCACATAACCACTTATAAGTTTGATTACGAGGGTTATCTTGTCCAATCTGGCTATCAAATACAGTAGGCGTTGGTTGCTCTAGCATGAGTGCAGCAATTGCCCCAACCCTTCTCGCTTGATATAAGTTTTGAATAGTTAAGTGGCTATATTCCGGATGTTCACGTAGGTTCGAAATTAAAACCGCCGCTAGAAGTGAATGCCCACCTAGGTCATCAAAGAAATCTGAGTCGAGTTTAATCGGCATGTTTGGAAACAAGCGATTTAAAATACCAAATAAAACTTCTTCGGCCGGGTTCTGTGGTTGGTCAGATTCACTACGGTCAATCACACTCGTAAGTGGTCGTGCTTTTAAAGCCTTACGGTCAATTTTTCCTGACAATAAACGCGGAACTTCTTCAATAATTTCAAAACGGTTTGGCACCATATAAGGTGGTAATCGTTGGCTGAGATTATGGCGAATCTCTTTAATTTCGATTGCTTTCTTTGCATCAATTTCTGGTGCAATAAACGCAATGAGCTGGTCAATACCGTCTTCAGGACGAAGTATAACTGCCGCAGTACCAATACCTTCAATATCGCAAAGCGCAGCTTCGATCTCACCGAGTTCAACACGGAAACCACGAATTTTTACCTGATCGTCGGCACGTCCCAAGCAATGTACTTGTCCAAATTCATCAATTTTAGCCAAGTCACCAGTACGATAGAGCGATTGTTCATCTGGACCTTCTGCCCAAGGGTTTTGAATAAACTTATCAGCCGTTAAATCAGGTCTGCCTAAATATCCTTCTGCCACACTTGGCCCGAAAATACAGAGCTCACCTGTTTCACCTTGGGGTAGTAATTCTCTTTCAGCGTTTATGACCAACATGCCATAGTTTGGTAAAGGCTTACCAATGGTAACAAGTTTGCCACGCTCCAATGCCTCAAGACTTGCCGTAACCGTAGTCTCAGTTGGACCATACGTATTAAACATTTTGTGATGAGGCAATGCCCAACGGTCAACCAGTGAATCCGGGCACATTTCCCCACCTAAGTTAATAATTCTTAAGTTAGGTACATCTTCTGGGAATAAAGCAAGTAAAGTCGGTACAGCATGTAATACGGTAATGTTTTCTTGCTTTAATGTTTGGCATAAACGTTCAGGGTCACTCACAAGTGACTTAGGTGCAATCCACAATGTTGCACCAACCAAGTAAGAAAGCCAGATCTCTTCAAACGACATGTCAAAAGCAACAGAAAAGCCTTGATAGACTTTATCTTGCTCTTCAATACCCAAAACATTATTTTCACTACGTAAAAAGTGGCAAATATTTCTTTGGGTAATCACGATCCCTTTCGGCTTACCTGTTGAACCGGATGTATAAATGATATACGCAGGTTGTTCTGGGGTCGTTTTAGCTAAAGGGATATTTTCACTAAGCGGCTTTTGCAATTCAGTATTGGTCCACTTTGTTTGTGGTACTTCATCTAAATGTGCATACCATTCATCTGTAGTAATCATTCCTACAGCTTCGGCATCTTCAAGACAAACTGCTATACGGTCAGCCGGCGTATCCATATCAAATGGAAGCCATGCTGCACCACTTAAACAAATTGCCAACTGAGCTTTTAAAAGCTCAATACCACGAGGCAACCATAACCCAACAATATGACCTGGTTTTACCCCTCTTATCGTCAAATGCTGAGCCATGATTAAAGCTTGCTGATATAACTCACCATAACTCAACGTTTTATCTGCTTCAATTAAAGCCGTCTTATCAGGAAGAGTTTGTGCAGTATGGACAAAAATATCGGCCAAGACTTCATGCTGCAAAAATTCCGGATGATACTTTCCACGAATAATATTATTCGTGTTTGTTACAAACTGGTTCATTTTTATACTCTCTTTAATTTTCTGATTTGGCTCAAATGAAGTCATGTTTGTTTTTGTGACCCATTAAAGAAATCAAGATATGTCATAAATTAAATAATTGAACTTAAATCAAGATTAAAGTTTTAGTTTTAAAGTCTATTTAATAATATATAAATTCCGATTGTTTAGGCTCATTTTTTCTAAAAAAATTAAGCTCTTAGCTACAATATTTTAATTTCACCACACTCATCAGGATGAAAAACGTACAAAAACAGCCAAGTAAAAACCTATAATTCACAAGATTTATATAACTCTAATTTTAATAAAACTAATAAATGCTATCCGATATACAAATTCTCCATATTTTAAACTTAATTGATTCATTGTGAACATTTAAAAAGTCCTAAAATGGAAAATTCTATTTAAATTTTTAGAGGGTATTTAATTATTAACAATATATTAAAGTCATTATGAGTCATTTCTATTTATCTTATATTTTTATCTGTATTTTTCTAAAAAACCTTTGCGATTGCTTAACTCAAGCTTACATATGTTTAATATCGTTTAGTTATGAGGGAACACTCCCTATTTTGCGCTGCAAGTATTGTTTGTTTATATAGAATCTCAAACATATGAAGAATGAGAGCTGCTGTTACGTTTAAGCAGGTCGAAGTCCCTTCATTTATAATACATTGAAAATAGACTTAAGAACTTAAATAGTAGGGATCATATGAGTCAACACATAATAAACCCAGAAGACATTCCCCTAGCATTTCAAGCCGCTTGGAATAATCATGATATGAAGGCCTTTGCAGCGCTTTTTCATCAAGATGCGACTTTTGTTAATCGTTTCGGTCATTACGTTAAAGGCATTGATGAAATTATTGCTCTTCACCAGCCTATTCATGACACCATCTATAGCGATTCAACACTAGAGAATGAACTCATAGACGTCACCTCTTTAACTAATGATATCTGTATTTCACATTTTTGGAGTCGTCTAACCGCAGGCTTAGCTCATCCCCAGGGTCCCCATCAAATTGATACCCTCCTTCTCACCGTCCTTGTTAAGGAAAATAACTCTTGGTGTATTCAGGCGCTAGAAAATGTGACTTTAACGAACCCACGCACAGGAGAGATCATACTTAGAAATTTATGAAACAGAGCAATATAATTTTTTAAGTAATTTATAGACATAAAAAAAGCCCTTGTCATTAACAAGGGCTTTTAAGAATTTTGGCGGAAGCGGTGAGATTCGAACTCACGGAGGACTCACACCCTCGTCGGTTTTCAAGACCGGTGCATTAAACCGCTCTGCCACGCTTCCAACGAGCGTTATAATATAAACAAAAATGCAAGTTGGCAAATCTTTTATTTAATTTTTAATTCAAACGCTCAAAATAAAAACAAATCTATTTAAATTTCATCATTTTTAGGCTTTTCATAACGAATTGCATTGATATACCAAAGCTTTTTACCTAAAGGAGTGTGCACTTCAACCTCATCATCGACTTGTTTACTCAAGAGTGCACGTGCCATTGGCGACTCAATCGAGATATGTTGAGGATGATGATCATAAATTTCATCAATCCCTACGATACGTAAAGTTTTTTGTTCACCTTCTTCATTTTCAATTTCGACCCAAGCGCCAAAGTAAACTTTGCCTTCTTGCTCGGGAGCATAATCGACAATTTTTAACTCTTCTAAACGTTTTCCTAAATAGCGTACCCGTCGATCAATTTTTCTAAGCAGCTGCTTATTGTACTGATAATCGGCATTTTCACTGCGGTCGCCAAGGCTTGCCGCCCAATTCACTTTCTTTGTGATTTCTGGTCGTTCTTCATGCCAAAGTTGTTTTAATTCAGCAACTAATTTGTCATGTCCTGACCGAGTGATTAAGTTAGATTTCATGATAAAAAACCACTGATGAACAACATACTGCTTACAAGATGTAGCATTTTATACCCTATTTACTCATATCAGAAGTGTATAAATTTTCTTCCTTAATAAATTCATGTTGTTATGTTGATATATCGAATATTTAATTGTTCAAAATTTGACAATCTTTTTTTTGAAGATTATGATGCGCGCATCTTAAATGTTGAGTATTTTTTAACCCAACCAAAAACTTTGTAGATTTTCTACATAGTTTATTTTTTTCATTTCATGTCATTTTGAATGACGTCATGACTGCCCACCCCTTATTGAATTTATCAACTTTTAAAAGTTATGGCAGCTTTTTGTCTGGCTTTTAGGGCATAAATTATCTGTAGCGGAGACAACATGCACAGTAATTCAAGTTCTGGGTCGAGGCTTGGCCTTAGCTCTTTATTTTCTTCTCTCCCATTGAAAGTTCTTGCACTCAGCACTATGTTTTTTCCCTTTCATAGTATTAATGCAGGAAAAACCCTACAGTACAATACTGTAGTTAACACCAACACATTAACCGTAGTTGCTGTAGAAAGCCCAACTACTGTTTTTAAAGAAGATCAATTTTTACATGGCTTCGGTTATGACTTGGCTCGTAACTATGCACAAAGCTTAAATGTAAAGTTGGACTTCAAAATCGTGGCAGATAACGCCACCGCACTCAAGTGGGTCCAGCAAGGTAAAGCAAATCTTGCCATGACGACCGCGAGCTTAAGCTCAATCGAGAACAAAGGTTTAATGTCTTTTTCTGCAAGTTGTGGTGACATCGTAAATTTGCAAAAAAATGGATTAAATCCCGATTTAAGCTGGGTGTTTAAACAAGCAGATGATCCTCTTACACAAACAGCCAGTGGTTTTGTTTGTCAAAGCAAGCAAAATGGTCTGACTCAACAACTGGCTTCATTTTACAACCGTAACGTTGTAAAACCTGAGTCTTGGTCGACGATTCAACGTGATATAAGTACACGTCTACCTATTTACAAAGCCAGCTTTAAACAAAGCGCGGCCAAGTATGATTTAGATTGGCATTTGCTTGCAGCAATGAGCTATCAAGAATCGTATCTTAAGCCAGAGTCTGTTTCACCAACAGGCGTACGCGGGTTAATGATGTTAACCAACAGTACAGCTCGGGCAATGGGTGTAAGTAACCGTAGCGATCCAGCGCAAAGCATTCAGGGCGGTGCGAAATATTATGATCTCATGCTAAGTGAGTATGGTGATATTCCCTACCCAGATCGTAACTGGTATGCCCTTGTGGCCTACAATATGGGTCCGGGAGCAGTCAACCAGATCCAGAAGCGCTTACAAACCCAAGGAAAAGACCCAAACCAATGGGTTAATCTCTATGACTATTTACAACGCAATCAAATGCGAAATGGTCGATACAAACAAGCGGTACAGTATGTGACTCGTATCCGTGCTTATCTTGAGCATATTAAAACGGCTCAAACACGAATCAATATCTAGTTTTATTGTTTTAAAAGTTGATAAATTCATTGTTTGTATCAATAAAAAGCTTACCTCTTGGGGTAAGCTTTTTATATGAATTCTTTTAGAATTAAGCTGTTTGTTCTAATACTTTCTTGAACAAATCTTTTTGTTCTTGGCTTGGTTTAGCTGTTTGTAAAGCCATTAACTGAGACATGTCGCCTTGAACTTTAATTTTACCAGTCATGAATGCTTGCATAGCTGCAGCCATATCAAACTCTAGGAATACTTTACGTAAAGTTTCAGCATCCATGTTTAAAGTTGTTTTGGCATTTGAAGACAAACCTTTTTGGATTTTACCCCCATCTAACGCTAATTCGGTATTTCCAGAAGCATCTGTAACTACTAAATTAATTGCCAAATTCGCAAGAGCTGGTGGCAAATTAAGATCACCTGCTTCAGCAGTTAATTTTTCGACAGTCGCAAACCAATCATCAGTTAAAAATGCAGGCATGATTCTTCCTCAAATTTATTTGTTCAATTTCTCTAGTTAGTTGCCTATCCAGACAACATCATATGAAGCACTTCTGCTTGTGCGTTGTTATAGCATGTAATTTTAAGGTTGGGCTATGACTTTTTGTACGGAACATTCATTTTTTAGTATTTTGATACATTAAAGGCACTTGTTTATAAAATGCCTTTAATTGACTTACTTAATTGTTTTATTCAGCAGCAAAACTTAAGTTCACGACATCTAAACGTTTTTTAAGTTCTTCAGGGTCTTTAAAGTCGATCTCGCGCTGAGAATCTAGCGCTTCGAAATCAAACAAATCACGGTCTGCTAACTGAGACGGAGACACGTTTTGTAACGCACCAAAAATACTGTGTAAACGTTTCGGATATTGTTTATCCCACTCACGTAACATTTCATTAAGCATGGCACGTTGTAAGTTCTCTTGTGAACCACAAAGGTTACACGGGATAATTGGGAACTTACGTAATTCGGCATATTTGATAATGTCTTTTTCTTCAACATAAGCTAAAGGACGAATCAAAATATTTTTCTTATCCGAAGACAAAAGCTTAGGTGGCATTGCTTTTAAGCTACCGCCATGGAATAAGTTCAAGAAGAAAGTTGCAATGATGTCATCACGATGATGGCCTAACGCAACTTTAGTGGCACCAATTTCTTGAGCAAAGCCATAAAGCGAACCACGGCGCAAACGTGAACACACTGCACAGTATGTTTTACCTTCAGGTGTTAAACGCTTGGTAATGGTATAAGTGTCTTTTTCCAAAATGTAATATGGAATGTTATTTTCTTCCATATAGCGTGGTAACACATCTTCTGGAAAGTCCGGCTGTTTTTGGTCAAGGTTAACCGCAACAATATCAAAGTTGATTGGTGCAATACGTTTGAACTGCAACAAAATGTCGAGCAAGGTATAACTGTCTTTACCACCAGACACACACACCATGACCTTGTCACCATCTTCAATCATGTTGAAGTCACGGATGGCATGTCCAACTTGACGGCGAAGCTTCTTAAGCAAACGATAATAGGCCGAGCTTGTTGGAAGTTCAGGCTTAAAATTAAATCCTTCGTTGGACTCAACTGGCGCGTACATAGACGAGATATACCCATAAATAAAAATACCGCGCAATTTTATATGATTCGGACGGGAATCGCATCAAAAGAATAGTTTCAATTCTTGAAGTCGTCATAATGCTCAGGCATGATGCAAAAGCAGTGCTCCATTTTGACCGACGAGTTCATTTTTTGCGCAAAATGCTTACTTTTTGGACTTTTCCACAGTTTTCCACAAAACCTGTGGATAAAATTGTGGATTTCTTAATACTTGACAAACTGTTTTCACCTTCTGTTAAGGGTTTTATTTAAATTGATCATTTTTTAACCAATGATTTTTGCCTTTAATTTTCAAATAGTTAGACAAGTCAATAGAATCATTTTAAAAATTTTTTTTAATTTTTTTTGATGATCATTCGAACAAAACAGCTTGATTTTTTAAAAGAGCAAAAATAAAAAAAATTACACAAAACTTCTTTCTGTAATATTTTTTGATAAACTCTTTGACTAGTTACGAATACCTTAAAATTGTGAATAACATAAAATGAAAAATTCGGTTCAATATCTTTTTTCGTGTTTACTGGGGATGACCACTTTTTCGGTAGGTATAACACCGACTTTAGCGGGTCAAATGTACATTTACCAAGACAAAAATGGCAGCACTTTACTTACTAACCGTAAAAGCTATGACCATTCACTCAAGAAAGTAAAGGTGACTTACTACCCCGATAGTAATATTCATAGTTATACAAACTGGGGCACTTCAGAAGCTTCTGTTCTACCAAGCTATAGCAAAAATAAAAATGCTTTTGACCATATTATTAAACAGGCAGCACAACAGCATGGTGTATCCGAAGGTCTAATTAAGGCAGTCATGCATACCGAATCTGGTTTTAATGTGAATGCTCACTCTCCTGTGGGTGCGCAAGGTTTAATGCAACTCATGCCAGCTACTGCTCGCCGTTTTAACGTATCTAATGCTTATGATCCTCAGCAAAATATCTTTGCTGGTGCTAAATATCTAAGTTGGTTGCTCAAACGATTTAACGGCAATACGCAAATGGCTCTTGCGGCTTATAATGCAGGTGAAGGGAACGTGGATAAATACGGCGGCATTCCGCCATTCCGTGAAACCCAAGATTATGTACGACGAGTCACAAGTCGATATCAAAACTTATATTCTTCTGGTGTAAGCCTTTCATCTTTTAGTAATTCAAATATTTCTACCCAGACTGTAAATCAGCCAGAGTTGACCCAAACCACCACAACTCAACAAGTATCGGCTAAACCTGTTAAATATTCTTCTGCACGCCAAATCGTGACATTGTCTGATGGCACCTATACCGATGCACCAACAGGGACTTATGTCACCAATAATGCAACGGCAATTGCCCATATCAGAATTGAGTAAAATTAAAAACCGCATACTTTGCAGCTCATGCTTTAATAAGGCCCATCGTCTAAAAATTGTAATGATCTATTACCCCGACCCTAGTATTTAGACGGGCCTTATAAATAACTTGTTTAATTTGAATACATTCGTATACCGGAAAGAATGTATCGATTCCTTATTTTTTCCTTGAATTTTTCCCCCAAGCGCCGCATATTAGCTGAGTGATTTATAATTTATAAATCAGATAATATTTTATTTATAAGAGGATTTTCTCAATGATGCGGATTGGTTTGTTTTTGCTTACCAACCTCGCGGTACTGGTTGTAGCTGGCATTATTTTGTCACTCTTCGGTGTCGGTAGTTACCATGGCGCGGGTGGCTTAAATCTAGGCAACCTTTTAGTCATCTGTTTTGTGTTTGGTATGGTGGGCTCTTTAGTCTCTCTATTTATGTCCAAATGGATGGCTAAGAAAACTACTGGTACAGAACTGATTGACCCAAATGCTCCTCGTAACCAAGCTGAAAGCTGGTTATTGCAAACAGTCGCTGAACTTTCTCAACGTGCTGGTATTAATATGCCAGAAGTTGGTATCTTCCCTTCATATCAGTCTAATGCTTTCGCAACAGGCTGGAATAAAAATGATGCGTTAGTTGCCGTTTCAAGCGGTCTACTTGAGCGTATGAACAAAGATGAGCTACGTGCCGTGCTTGCGCACGAGATTGGTCACGTTGCAAATGGTGACATGGTTACCTTGGCACTCATCCAAGGTGTTGTAAACGCCTTTGTTATGTTCTTTGCTCGTGTAGTAGGTGATTTTATCGACCGTAATGTTTTTGGTCGTCAAGACAATGAAGCACCTGGTATGGGGTACTTCCTCATTACGATGGTTTTAGATATCGTGTTCGGTATTCTAGCTTCTGCTATTGTAATGTGGTTCTCTCGTTACCGTGAATACCGTGCAGATGAAGCCGGTGCACGTTTAGCTGGTAAACAAGCAATGATTTCTGCTTTATTACGTTTGCAAGCTGAAACAGAGTTACCAGACCAAATGCCAAAAGAAATGAAAGCGTTCGCGATTGCGGAAGGTAAAGAACAAGGTTTCAGCTTAGCTGCTTTGTTCCAAACTCACCCAACGATTGAACAGCGTGTCGCAGCTCTACATCAGTTAGATTGCCCATAACACAGTAAATAAAAAAGCCTCCAGTTGGAGGCTTTTTTATTAGGCTGAATGATGGGCCAGTCCCCAAAGAAAACTAATCCCCCACCACATTGCTAAACCAATCAGAACAAGCACCAATACCCCTAATAAATCCGGTATATGTAGCCATAGCCAACTCACAACAGGATTACGCCAGAAGGCTGAGTGTTGCTGTTTCTTTTCAAGCTTTTCATGTAAATACGGATGAATAACATGTATATCACTTTGAATCGCATATTCTTCACGAATATGGGTATGAACCACATCTAATGCTTTTCTACTAGGACGTATAAAAATATCGAAAATAGTTCCTGCAACTGGTACACACCCCACCACAGCATCGACTACAGCCAATTTTATGACGGGAGTAAGCTTGTGCTGTGGCACACCAATTTGCTTGGCTTTATATATGGCGTAGCAAGTCAGGACAAAACCCGCAACATCGCCAGCAATTGGAATAGTACTTAAAGCAGCATCGGCACCAATACCCTGCTTTGTAAAAGGAATACGGACGGCGCTATCCATCATGGTTGCAAACTTGGCAAGGTCCCGTTCCAGTGCGATGACCTGCTGCTGTGTTAGTTTTTTTTCTTGAGGCATCTAAATCAAATATATGAAGAGAAGTTAAACTTAATATACTTGATTTAATGCCTGTTTTTAAATTGTTTGCTTTTAACTTGAAGCTTTCGATTTAAACAATGAACGCAATAACACATACATAACTGGAATAAAGAATAGAACCAGTACAGTACCAAACATTACGCCACCTAAAATACTAATACCAATTTCTTGGCGGCTCACCGCACCAGCGCCTTGTGCAAATACAAGTGGAATCACACCTGCACCAAAGGCTAAAGAAGTCATTAAAATCGGTCTTAAACGCAAGCTTGCGCCTTCTAAAGCGGCCTGAATAGCATTCTTTCCTTTCTCTTGGGCTAATGCAGCAAACTCAACAATTAAAATTGCGTTTTTACATGACAATCCAATCGTGGTTAGAAGTGCAATTTGGAAATACACGTCATTTGGTAAACCAAAGATATAAGAGAAAATGACACTTCCTCCTACACCTAGCGGAATAGAAGTCATCACGGCAGCAGGAATACTTAAGCTCTCATACAAAGCAGCTAAACATAAGAAAATAAAACCTGCCGAAATCAGATATAACCATACCGCCTGATTGGTCGACTTCTGTTCTTCAAAAGACAGACCAGTCCAAGCCAAACCAATATCTTTTTGCTGGTTGACGAGTTGTTCAACATCTTTCATAGCCTGACCAGAACTGCTACCACCGGCAACATCAGCCTGTAACTGTAAAGCACTATATCCCATATAGCGTTTTACAATTTCTGGTGCCCCACCCCAGCTAAAGTTAGCAAACGAACTAAAAGGCACCATTTCATTTTGATTATTACGCACAGACCAATTATATAAATCTTCAGGTTTAGATCTGAACTCGGCATCGCCTTGAATCATGACACGTTTAATACGTCCCCGATCAATAAAGTCGTTTACGTAAGTTCCGCCCCATGCACTCGACAAAGTGTTATTAATTGCAGAGAGTTCCAAACCATTTGCCAAAGCCTGTTTCTGGTCAATTTTGATATTCAGATTTGCTTTACTATTGGTAGACTGCTTATCAAAGTTTTCAAACGTTGAATAGTTTTTATTTTGAGCCTGTAACTGACGGAACATACCATCTAAGAAGTTTTGCCCTTGTCCATTTAAATCTTGAATCCAGAAATCCAAGCCATCAGTCTGCCCCAAACCATTTACCGAAGGAGGTAAGGTCACGTTAATTTGAGCATTACTAAAATTTCTGAAATATTTCATTGCACGCTTTTGTATAGCGTCAGCCGAGTCCTCTTTCGCCGTACGTACATCCCAAGGTTTTAAAGCAATAAAGCCTTGCGCTAAATTTTGTCCTGTCCCGGCATTATTTCGACCGTAACGAATTAAAACCAGATCAACATTTTTATCTTCTTTAGTGAGAAAGTATTGGCGCACTTGTTCACCAATTTTCTGACTTTCAGAAATTGGAGCACTGTCTACCAGCTTAATTTGCACACTTAAAATACCTTGGTCTTCTTTAGGAATAAAGCCGCTTTTTAAACCACTGTAGAAGAGCATAAAAACTGCAATCAGCGCCACAAAAATCACAATAACCGATTTACTGTAATGAATACTCGTCTGAACAAGCTTGATATATTTATTTTTAAGTTGATCAATTTTTTGGTTAAACCACACTGCCCAGCGCATAGGTTCAGGATTAGGTTTTAAAATTAATGCACACAATGCAGGCGTTAAAATGAGTGCAACCGTAAGCGATAATGCCATAGCAGCAACTAAAGTAATGGAAAACTGACGGTAAATCACGCCAATTGAACCACCTAAAAAAGACATTGGAATAAAAACAGCAGTTAAAACCAATGTAATGCCGACTAATGCACCGCTAATTTCACCCATTGACTCAATTGCTGCTTCTTTTGGAGTTAAGTGCTGTTCATGCATGAGCCGCTCAACGTTTTCAACTACCACAATCGCATCATCAACCAACAAGCCGATAGCAAGTACCAGAGCAAATAACGTTAATGTGTTAATACTAAAACCAAGCACATATAAGACTGCAAAAGTTCCCAAAATCACAACCGGAACGGTAATACTCGGAATGAGTGTTGCACGCCAGCTTTGCAAAAACAGGAACATCACCAAAATTACCAAAATAATGGCTTCTACAAGCGTCTTTACAACTTCCTTAATCGACTCTTGAACAAACGGCGTATTATCTCGTGGATAAACGATTTTATAGCCTGCTGGTAATTTAGCGGCGAGCTGATCTAAGGTTTGATGGATGAGCTTAGAAGTTTGAATAGCATTTGCGCCCGAGGACAAAGATATACTTACACCCGCAGCAGGATAACCATTAATCGTGTTGAAAGACTGATAGTTTTCTGCGCCAAGCTCAACTCTTGCAATATCTTTTAAATAAACATAACTCGCCGTTTTATCTGACTTTACGACAATATTTTTAAAATCATCAACAGTCTTTAGTCGAGAACCTGCCGTCACTTTTGTATTTAGATATTGACCATCAATGACTGGTAAATCACCGATTGCACCTGCAGCAACTTGGGTATTTTGAGCAGTGATTGCATTAGCCACATCACTTGGCATTAAATTATATTGCTTTAACTTGTCTGGATTTAACCAGATACGCATCGCATATTGCGAACCGAACACATCCGTTTCACCCACCCCTTCAATACGGTTTAAGTTATCAACGACATGTGTAGTTAAATAGTCCGACAGCTCAATATTTCCGGTTTTACCAGTCGAGTCGTATAAACCAATTACCATAAAGGTATCGCCTAGTGACTTACTGACTGTCACCCCTTGACGTTGTACTTCATCTGGTAAACGGCGTATGACACCACTAATACTATTTTGGACTTGGACCTGAGCAGTATCGGGGTTGGTTCCATTATCGAAACTAATGGTAATTCGGCTACGTCCTGATGAATCACTTGATGAGCTAAAATAGAGTAAGTGATCAATCCCTTGTATTTGTTGTTCTAAAATTTGGGTAACACTTTGCTCAACCGTTTGTGCATCTGCTCCGCTATAACTTGCCGACACTGTAATTTTCGGGGGTGCAATATCGGGATACCGTTCTACGGGCAAGTGCATCACCGAAAAAATACCAAAAGCCATGACAATGATCGCCAGTACATTGGCAAAAATGGGGCGCTGAATAAAAAATTTAGATAGCATGGCTGCTCGGTATGATGTCGTTAATTAACAGGAGTAAATGCCGCTTTGAGACCTTGTGATCATCAACGAGCGGTGTAAAAAAGACAAGTGGAATTAAAACAATAAATGTAATTAAGACAAAAACAAAGCGTGATTCACTATTTCCAACAAAGCAATAAAGAACCAGTTAAATAGTGTCACTTAAAATTCATGAATTCTTCATGATCACGTCAAACTAAATCCTAATACTTGAGTCGTTTCAACTAAAACAATATGAGTAGAATTATGTTTAGAAAAGCACTTTTATGTTTAAGTTTAATTGGCTTGGTCGGTTGCAATGACGATGATAAAACCGAAACAACCCCAACTACACCAGAATATCAACTTCCTAAAATTTTAGTGATTGGACACCGCGGCGCTAGCGCTTTACGTCCTGAACATACTTTGGCTTCATATCAAAAAGCGATTGATGATGGTGCTGACTTTATTGAACCTGATCTGGTTTCAACAAAAGACGGTGTATTGGTTACTCGTCATGAAAACGAAATTGGTGGTACTACCAATATCAGTACTCTTGCCCAATTTGCAGACCGTAAAACCACAAAAAATATTGATGGTGTCAATTTAACGGGTTGGTTTACGGAAGACCTCACTTTAAATGAATTACAACAAGTTAAAGCACGTGAACGTATTCCTGAGTTCCGACCAGCAAATACGGCTTATAACGATCTGTATTCAATTCCAACACTTGAACAAGTCATTGAACTTGCCGAAGCAAATTATAAAAAAACCGGAAAGATTATTGGCTTATATATTGAAACCAAACATCCAACTTATTTTAAAAACAAAAATTTGGCCATGGAAGACACACTTCTTAAAACTCTTGCCAAATATCAATATACACGTGATATTGCCCCTATCTATTTGCAATCGTTCGAAGTCAGCAATTTAAAGTATTTAAAAGATCAACTTGATCTACATAAAACACTTAAACATGCACAAATCATTCAGTTATATGATGCAAAAACCTCTCGACCAGCAGACTTTGTTGAATCTGGTGTTTCTAAAACATATGGTGATTTAGCTACAGCGCAAAGCTTAAAAGATGTTGCTAAATATGCAAATGGTGTAGGCCCAAGCAAAAACTATATTCTCAATTTCAATAATGATGGTTCAGTACAAACTACTTCATTTATTAGCGATGCACATGCCGCTGGCTTAAAAGTACACCCATATACTTTCCGTCCAGAAAATAACTTTTTACCACAGCCTTTAAAATGTAGCGACAAACCTGCCGAGCGTTGCCCGACAGGTGCTCTAAAAGAGTTTGAAGCATATTTCAAAGCAGGTGTAGATGGCGTCTTTACAGATGACCCAGCACTCGGCCGTGAAGCAGTCAATAATTTTGAGAAAGCAACTAAATAGTTAAAGACTTAATAAAAAACAGGGCATTCAATGCCCTGTTTTTTTTACTTATCAAGACTGTTATTAAAATATAGAGGAATCCATTGGTATTGCTCTGCATTTACTTTATACACATGGCCAATTCCTGGGAATGGCAAATGTGGAGCAGCTACCCATTGCTGTTTATTTGAGATTTCAGCAAACATTTTCAAACGAGTGTTAATTGCCTGCTCAGAATTTACATCAAAATCTACACCGGTTTTTGGAGCATCAAACTGCAAAGAATGTGAGTGAACAATGTCTCCTACAAAGACAATTTGTTGACCTTTACTCTTTAATCGGAAGCTATGGTGACCCGGTGTATGCCCTTGTGTATTGATTACTTCAAAACCTTGAATGACATCGCCATCTTTAAAAGTCTTGAAAGCTTTTTTCGCTTGATACGGTGCAAGCGCAGCTTTTATATTTTTAACCGTTCCTAAATAGTTTTCTTTTTTATCTGCAGGTACAGTTTTTTCAGAAGCTGGATTTAACCAATAGTCAGCTTCACGTTCATGTGCATAAATAGTTGCATTAGGAAATACAGCTTTTCCATTTTGAGCAATACCACAAACATGGTCTGGATGTAGATGGGTTAATAAAACCGTTTTCACGTTAGCAAGTTGATAGCCTGCCAATTCAAGATTTTTAGCAATTGAACCCAACTGTGGGCCAAAACAACTTGAAGCACCACTATCAACAAGAGTTAAACTTTTACCGTCATCTACCAAGAATGCATTTACCGAAGTTTGAACCCCTTTCTCATTAACAGCGGCGTATTTTGTTAAAATTTTAGTCTTCTCAGCCTGACTCAAATTTTTAAATAACTTAGGGTCTAAATAGATGGTACCGTCAAGTAATGAGGTGATGCGGTAATTACCAAATTGATGCTTATAATATCCCGGTACTTGTTGAGCTGAGGCAGGCTCTGCATAGCTTACATGTAACCCACCCATGACAAGTCCTAATGCTACAAATAATTTTTTCATCTCTTCTTCTCTATCAAGTTATAAAGTCAAAATCTTTAAAAAAGATTTAATATTTTTTTTAAGGGCCGCGATATATAATGCATGAAAAGTGTTAAAAATATAAGTGAATGAATAGTTATTCTCCCTACAAAGGCAAAAGCGGACTAAAGCGCATCTTGAATGCGACAGGTTATTCAATTTCAGGATTTAAAGCAGCTTATAAAAATGAAGCCGCTTTCCGACAAATTGTTTTAATTAATATTGTGCTTATCCCTACTAGCTTTTTTCTAGATGTAACTCGCGGTGAACATGCACTTATGGTGGTTGTGTGTTTATTTGCAATTATTGTAGAACTATTCAATTCTGCGATTGAAGCGGTAGTTGACCGTGTATCACTTGAAAAACACCAACTCTCTAAAAATGCTAAAGATATGGGAAGTGCTGCTCAATTTGTCGCGCTTTCAATTATTGCAGTAACATGGCTTATCATTTTATTAGGTTAAAAAAAACCATGCTTATAAGAGGATAAGCATGGTGTAACAAAAAAGAGGAACTACAGCTACTGTTCCTGACTATAAGTTTAAGAATATCAACTTAACTTTTTCTTAATTTATATAAGAAATAAAAAAATCCCTGCAAATGCAGGGATTTTTTTATTTAGACGTTGATGTTTATTACATCATGCCGCCCATTCCACCCATACCGCCCATGTCTGGAGCAGCTGGTTTGTCTTCAGGAATGTCAGTAATCATACATTCTGTAGTCAACATTAAGCCAGCAACAGAAGCAGCGTGCTCAAGTGCAGAACGAGTTACTTTAGCTGGGTCAAGGATACCCATTTCTAACATATCGCCATATTCACCAGTTGCAGCGTTATAACCGAAGTTACCTTCACCTTTCTTAACTGCATTGATTACTACAGATGGCTCATCACCAGCGTTCGCAACGATTTGACGAAGTGGAGCTTCGATCGCACGACGTAAAATGTTGATACCTGCAGTTTGATCTTCGTTAGCACCTTTTAAGCCTTCAAGCGCATTTACGGCACGTACAAGCGCAACACCACCACCAGCAACAACACCTTCTTCAACTGCTGCACGAGTTGCGTGAAGAGCGTCGTCAACGCGGTCTTTCTTCTCTTTCATTTCAACTTCAGTTGCTGCACCGATTTTAATTACAGCAACACCGCCTGCCAATTTAGCAACGCGTTCTTGTAATTTTTCACGGTCATACTCTGAAGTAGATTCTTCGATTTGAGCACGGATTTGTTGAACACGCTCAGCGATAGCAGCAGCATCACCAGCACCATCAACAATAACTGTATTTTCTTTAGAAACAGTGATTTTGTGCGCTGTACCTAAATCTTGAAGAGTCGCTTGTTCTAAAGACATACCAACTTCTTCAGAAATAACAGTTGCGCCAGTCAAGATCGCGATGTCTTGAAGCATTGCTTTACGGCGGTCACCGAAACCAGGAGCTTTAACAGCACATACCTTGATAATACCGCGCATGTTGTTTACAACAAGAGTTGCAAGCGCTTCACCTTCAACATCTTCAGCGATGATAAGAAGTGGTTTACCAGTTTTAGCAACTGCTTCTAAAACAGAAATCAATTCACGAATGTTGCTGATTTTTTTATCAACAAGAAGGATGAACGGATTTTCAAGTTCAGCAGTCAAAGTATCTTGCTTGTTAGCAAAGTATGGAGAGATATAACCACGGTCAAACTGCATACCTTCTACAACGTCTAATGCGTCTTCAAAGCCAGAGCCTTCTTCTACAGTGATTACGCCTTCTTTACCTACTTTTTCCATCGCTTGAGCGATAAGTTTACCAACAGTAGTATCAGAGTTAGCAGAGATAGAACCCACTTGTTCAATTGCTTTGAAATCATCAGCTGGCTTAGCAATAGAACGGATATTTTCAACTACAGTTTTTACTGCAATGTCGATACCGCGTTTTAAATCCATTGGGTTCATACCAGCAGTTACTGATTTGATACCTTCATTTAAAATTGCTTGAGCAAGTACAGTCGCAGTTGTTGTACCGTCACCAGCGATGTCGTTAGTTTTGCTTGAAACTTCACGTACAAGTTGAGCACCCATGTTTTCAAACTTGTCTTTTAATGAAATTTCTTTAGCAACAGTTACACCGTCTTTAGTGATGTGCGGCGCACCGAAAGAACGGTCGATTACAACGTTACGGCCTTTAGGACCTAAAGTCACTTTAACCGCATCTGCAAGTACGTTTACCCCTGCAATCATTTTTGAGCGAGCTGAATCACCAAATTTTACGTCTTTAGCTGACATATTAAACTCCGAATCTTTTTAAATACTGAATCTGATAATGAATTGAGTTATGGATCGATTAGCCTTCTAATACAGCTAAGATGTCTGACTCTTTCATAATTAAGAGTTCTTCACCGTTTACTTTAACTGTTGTACCTGCATAAGTACCAAATAACACCTTGTCACCAACTTTAACATCCAAAGCACGTACGCCGTTATCAGTGATTTGACCATTACCTACTGCAATTACTTCACCTTGAGATGGCTTTTCAGCAGCAGAACCTGGCAATAAAATACCGCCAGCAGTTTTGGTTTCTTCTTCTACGCGACGAATCACAACGCGATCATGTAATGGACGAATGTTGCTCATAATTAACTCCATCAGACTTAGTCTTTTTGATTAATCGTTATTGCTTTAATCCAGAGCAATAACAAAATATTTAGATGTCACTTTTGTGGGGATGAAAAAAATGGCTTCAAGGGGAAATAAGAAAAATTTTTCTGTTTTTTGAATATTTTTTAAACAATCAAATATTTAATCTCATCTAAGCCAAATCAATCTGTAGTGAATTCAGCCTGCTGTTCATTAAACCAATAATGCTGAATCTTTCCTGTATTTGAAACCGTATTAAAGCTATTTGGATTATGATGATATAAACGAGTAGAAGTTGCTGTACCCGCATGAATATCATAAATAGGATGATCTATTTCCAGATGGTAAATTTGAGTTAAATCATATATAGCCGTTTTATGAAGATGACCATGCAGCATTCCGAATAATCCAGTTGTACTCCACTTCTCTAAGGCGATTTTTCCTAAAACCGGACAATCCTTTATTCCATGCTTATTATCGGGTGGTGTATAAAAAGGTTGATGGAAAACCACTAGCTTTAATTTATCTTTAGGCCCTTTTTGTAAACGCTCATAAGTATCTTGAATTTGTTCAATCGAAATATGACCACGCGTATGGTAACGACGGCGTATGCTATTTACACCAACAATATAAAAATGTTCGGTTTCTAAAGTTGGCTCCAGTTCACCAAAAAAATATCGATAACGAGTAAATGGAGAAAAAAAACGATTCCAGACATGATACAAAGGAATGTCGTGGTTGCCTG
The DNA here is from genome assembly GCF_000588095.1 of Acinetobacter sp. 1130196. Taxonomy (NCBI): domain Bacteria; kingdom Pseudomonadati; phylum Pseudomonadota; class Gammaproteobacteria; order Moraxellales; family Moraxellaceae; genus Acinetobacter; species Acinetobacter sp. 1130196. The sequence continues at coordinate 21,575 of NZ_JFWX01000026.1, forward strand.
GCACCACTAAATAAGGAATATTGAGACTATCTAAATATTGCCGACATTTAAAAAATTGTTCGTATTTGGCACGTTGAGTAATATCTCCACTTACAACAATTACTTCAGGCTGTTGCTGAATACAGAAGTGCCTAATTGCCTCTAAACACTCTTGTTTTTCCGTTCCAAAGTGTAAATCAGACAGATGTAATAACATTCGGCACCATTATATTTAAAGCATTTTTTTCTACAGTGAAATTTAAAGGTGGTTTCATCTCTATGATTTCACCATCTAAAGCAACTGTAAGTTTCGATTTTTTTGCACATTCGACTACAACATGATCTGCACAAAAACTATATACATCTTGGGCATCTTCAACTTTACCTTGAATCCACTGCCAAAGCATATTCAGTAAACTCAGCTTATCACTTTTTGTAATTACAACTCCAGCAACTCGTCCCTGTGCTGCACATTCTGCAATTCTAAGTTTCATATCACATAGTTGTAATTGATTATTCCCAAAGAAAATAAGAGGTGCTTTAACGGGATATTTTTTACCATCTACGGTTATAGATAGCTTCATTGACTTATTTTCTCTTAACAAAACATCTAAAGCTGATGTATAGGCATGTAAAGGAAGCCTTCCTAAATATTTATTGTAGAGTTCGCGCTTTTTGATAAAGAGTGGATATAGTCCTAAACTAGCATTATTTAAATAAATATGATCATTGATTGCTGCTATATGTACTGACCGAGGAATGCCTGTAGCAATCACTTCTGCTGCTTCTAAAAGATCTAGCGGAATATCTAAAACTTTAGCGACATAGTTAAAAGTACCTAAAGGCAAGATTCCCATTGGAATAGAAGTATTCTTAAGTTTAGATGCAACAGCATTTAATGTGCCATCCCCACCAGCTGCAACAACCACCCCTATATTTTCGTTTTGTGAATGCCGATGAATAACATTATTCATCAGATCATCGAACAATGTATTTTCATTTAATTCAAATACTTGTATTTCAAAACCATGTTCAGTAAATACAGTCATCAGTTGCTCATAAACATCTTCATGTTTTGAAGCGTGAAATCCTGATTTTTCGTTATAGATGATCGAAAGAGGTTTCAAGGGCCGCATTTTATTATCGTAAAGTAAGATGTTTATTCTATTTTGTATATAAAATCACCTATTAAAAGTCTCTTTATGTAAATTTTGAATGATCTTCATTTGTTTAATCAATAATAATTCTCAAAAAAAATTTAAGAGTTAATTTATTGATTTTAAATAAAATAACTTAAGTAAATAACACACATATAACATAAAAATATAAAAGCAAAAACCATATAAAATATCATAAGCAAATGATTTTTAAATAAAAACAATCGGAATTCCAAATATCTAATTGTTAGTCTTTAGTCTTATTTTTTTTATGATTTTATGCTTTAATACAGCCACTTTTTTATTTGATCTTTCATTGTACCCCAATGAATAGACTTGTACGTTGTACATATTTTGAATAGGCCTCACCATGACCACAGTGAACGCACCAGAATTCGTTCGTCATCCTAAGCTTATAGCATGGGTTGAAGAAATTGCAAACTTAACCAAACCAGCAAAAATCGAATGGTGTGACGGAAGCGAAGAAGAGTATCAACGTCTAATCGACTTGATGATCGCTAACGGCACCATGCAGAAATTAAACCAAGAAAAACATCCTGGTTCTTATCTTGCAAATTCTGACCCATCTGACGTTGCGCGTGTTGAAGATCGTACTTACATCTGCTCTCAAAATAAAGAAGATGCTGGTGCGACAAACAACTGGGAAGATCCAGCTGTTATGCGTGAAAAATTAAATGGTTTATTTGAAGGTTCAATGAAAGGCCGTACGATGTACGTTGTTCCTTTCTCTATGGGTCCTTTAGGTAGCCATATTGCTCATATCGGTATCGAGTTAACTGATTCTCCTTATGTTGCTGTTAGCATGCGCAAAATGGCACGTATGGGTAAAGCTGTTTATGATGTATTAGGTACAGACGGCGAATTTGTTCCTTGTGTACACACAGTAGGTGCTCCACTTGCTGAAGGTCAAAAAGACGTTGCATGGCCTTGTAACCCAGAGAAATATATCGTTCATTACCCAGAAACTCGTGAAATCTGGTCTTTCGGTTCTGGTTACGGCGGTAACGCATTACTTGGTAAAAAATGTTTAGCTCTTCGTATCGCTTCTGTCATGGGACGCGAACAAGGTTGGTTAGCTGAACACATGCTTATTCTTGGTGTGACTAACCCTCAAGGTGAAAAACACTACATCGCTGCTGCATTCCCATCTGCTTGTGGTAAGACAAACTTTGCAATGTTAATTCCACCAGCAGGTTATGAAGGTTGGAAAATCGAAACTGTAGGTGACGATATTGCTTGGATCAAACCAGGTGAAGACGGGCGTTTATATGCGATTAACCCTGAAGCTGGTTTCTTCGGTGTAGCTCCTGGTACAAATACCAAGACTAACCCGAACTGTATGGCAACACTTCATAAAGATGTTATCTATACAAACGTAGCAGTAACTGAAGATGGTCAAGTATGGTGGGAAGGTCTTTCTAAAGAAGTTCCATCAAACTTAACAAACTGGAAAGGTCAACCTCACGTAAACGGCGAAAAAGCAGCACATCCAAATGCTCGTTTCACTGTTGCAGCTGGTCAATGTCCATCTATCGATGCTGACTGGGAAAACCCAGCAGGTGTTCCAATTTCTGCATTCATCTTCGGTGGTCGTCGTGCAGATACAGTTCCTTTAGTTTCTGAAGCTTTTGACTGGGTTGACGGTGTATATAAAGCGGCAACTATGGGTTCTGAAACTACTGCTGCTGCTGTTGGTCAACAAGGTATCGTTCGTCGTGACCCATTCGCGATGCTTCCATTTGCTGGCTATAACATGGCTGACTACTTTGACCACTGGTTAAGCCTTGGTGCAAAAGTAAGCGAGAAAGCTGAAGCTTCTGGCAACAAATTACCGAAAATCTTCAACGTAAACTGGTTCCGTCGTGATGCTGAAGGCAACTTTGTATGGCCTGGTTTCGGTCAAAACATGCGTGTTCTTGAGTGGATCATTGACCGCTGTGAAGGTCGTGCAAACGCTGTTGAAACACCAATCGGTTTTGTTCCAACATATGAAGACTTGAACTGGAAAGGCACTGAGTTCAGTAAAGAACAATTTGACCTTATCACTACTCAAGATAAAGACCAGTGGGTTACTGAAATTGAAAGCCACACTGAGTTATTCAATAAACTTGGCGAGCGCTTACCAAAAGCATTAAAAGAACGTCAAGCAGCATTACTTGAAGCTGTAAAAACTGGCTTCTAATTGCTAAATATAAAAAAGGCCGCTTTATGCGGCCTTTTTTATTATGCGGCATCATCTTTTAGTCGACGTTCAGATAAGTAAGCTTCTAACACTTTTACCTGTTTTTCATTAAACGCCAAACCTAATTTAGATCTTCGCCAGAGTATGTCTTCTGCAGTATTTGCCCACTCATATTCGCATAAATATTTAACTTCACATTCAAATAAATCATGACCAAAATTTTGCCCCAATTGTTCTATACTATTTCGTTCATGAAGCATGTTCCAAACTCTTGTGCCATATGCATGTGCCCAACGTTTGGCAAGGGATTCTGAAACTCCATTTACACTTAATTGAATCTGGTTGATTAAATCATCTAATGTAGTCCAGTTCTCAGCACCGGGTAATGGTTCATTGGCAGTCCACTCCTCTGCCATTTCACTAAAGAACGGAGACAAATGCTCTAAAGCGGTCTCAGCCAGTTTCCGATAAGTCGTAATCTTGCCACCAAATACCGATAACAATGGTGCCGTTTTATCTTCCGTCTGTAGTGCCAAAGTATAGTCGCGGGTAATTGCCGAAGGGTTATCAGACTCATCATCACATAAAGCACGTACACCTGAGTACTGACTTACAATATCTGCTCGCGTTAACTGGTTTTTAAAATGTGAATTTGTCACTGTCAAAAGGTAATCTATTTCTACATCAGTAATCTCTACCTTTTGTGGATCACCTGTGTATTCCTGATCTGTTGTACCAATGAGGGTATATTTTTCTAAATAAGGAATTGCAAAAACGATCCGTCGGTCTTCGTTTTGCATAATAAAAGCCTTATGACAGTCATATAGCTTTGGCACAACAATATGGCTTCCTTGGATCAATCGGACTTGATAAGGAGATCTTAAATTTAGATTTTCACTAATAATTTCTTCAACCCAAGGACCAGCTGCATTTACTAAAGCTCTTGCACGTATCTGATAAACCTCTGCTCCACTTTGTAGTTCCAAATACCAAAGTTCTTGTTCTTTATAAGCCTTAACACATCGTGTTCGTGTCACGACTTTGGCACCCTGCTCTTTAGCTTGTAGCGCATTTAACACCACAAGACGTGCATCATCTACAGTACAGTCAGAATATTCAAAGCCACGCGTTATCGCTGGTTTTAAGGGACTATCTTCTTTGAAATAAATCAGATTTGAACCTAATAATTTTTCTCGTTTTCCCAAATGATCATAAAAAAATAGGCCCGCTCGAATTAACCATGCAGGACGCAAATGCGGTCTATGAGGCATAATAAAACGCATTGGTGCAATAATATGTGGCGCTTTCGCCAACAACACTTCTCGCTCTGCTAATGCTTCTCTGACTAACCTGAATTCTTTATGTTCTAAATAGCGTAGACCACCATGAATTAATTTACTGCTAGCAGATGAGGTGTGACTGGCTAAATCATCTTTTTCACACAAAAATACCGATAGTCCACGGCCTGCTGCATCGTTGGCAATACCCACTCCATTAATACCGCCACCAATTACAGCAATATCATATACTTTTGAATAATCATTAGTTTGTACTGTCATTTCTCATATTCTTTTTATTGTTGATCTTATAAAAATTAAAACATCAAATTGATGAAACAACAATCAAAAAAGTAGAATAATCAATTTTGAATAAATAAACATTGAGCCGCTAATTAATTACTCTACTTTTAATTTAACTCATTAAAGAACAAATCAATCCTCAGCCCAACTTTGACTGCGTTTCACTGCTTTCAACCAACCCTTATAAATAAACTCAGATTGTTCAGCAGACATTTTGGGTTCAAAAACTTTTTCTATGGCAGATTTATTTCTTAACTCGTGCAGATCTTGCCAGAAACCCGTTGCTAAACCTGCAAGGAAAGCTGCGCCCAAAGCAGTGGTTTCTTTCATTATTGGACGTTCTACAGGGGTTGCTAAAATATCAGACTGAAATTGCATCAAGAAGTTATTTTCCGTTACGCCACCATCAACACGGAGCGTACGAAGTTCTTCTTCTGCATCTTGCTGCATAGCATCTAAAACATCTCGAGTTTGAAAAGCAATGGACTCTAAAGTTGCACGAATAATATGTTCAATACTAGCCCCACGCGTCAGACCAAAAATTGCTCCGCGTGCTGTCGGGTCCCAATACGGTGCCCCCAATCCGGTAAAAGCTGGAACGACATATACACCATTACTGTCTTTTACTCGTGTTGCATAATGCTCAGAATCTTTAGCGTTCTTAATAACCTTTAATTCATCGCGTAACCACTGTACACAAGAGCCACCATTAAACACGGCACCTTCTAAAGCATAATTCACTTCACCGCTTGCACCGCATGCAATAGTGGTCAGTAATCCATGCTCTGAACGAACAATCTTCTTACCTGTGTTCATGAGTAGAAAGCAGCCTGTACCATAGGTATTTTTAGCCTGTCCTGACTCAACACACATTTGACCAAAAAGTGCAGCCTGTTGATCACCCGCGATTCCCGCAATAGGAATACCTACTTCTTGGCCACTAATGGTATGTGTATACCCATAGACCTCAGATGAACTACGTACCGCAGGTAGCATTGCTCTAGGAATATCTAAAGCTTGTAAAAGTTTTTCATCCCATTCAAGCTTTTCGATATCAAACAGCATAGTCCGTGAAGCATTGGTAAAATCAGTGACATGAACAGCGCCATTGGTTAGTTTCCAAATGAGCCACGTATCCACCGTACCAAACAACAACTCTCCTCGCTCAGCACGCTCACGGCTGCCTTCCACGTGATCTAAAATCCATTTAATTTTTGTGGCCGAAAAATATGGATCAATCACTAAGCCTGTGGTTTTACGAATATATTCTTGCCAACCTGCTTTATGCAATTGATTACAAATTTCAGTCGTCTGTCGGCTCTGCCAAACAATCGCATTGTAAATCGGCTTACCTGTTTTTTTATCTCAGACAATGGTGGTTTCTCGCTGGTTTGTAATCCCAATTGCTGCAACTTGCTCACTCTTGATGCCTGCTTGAGCCAAAGCCTCTACCCACACAGCGCTTTGAGTTGCCCAAATTTCCATTGGATCATGTTCAACCCAGCCCGGCTGAGGGTAAATCTGAGTAAACTCTCTTTGAGCAATACTGACAACATTTGCATTATGATCTAAAACAATTGCTCTTGAGCTTGTTGTGCCCTGATCAAAAGCAACAATATATTTCTTTGGGCAATTTGACATCTGAATGTCCCTTTCATTATCCACACACATCTAGTCCACAATGCAAAGACATTATGCCTAACTGTATTTATTTAAAATTTTCTTTGGAATATATCATTATTTTTAAGGGATATAGGTTTTCTTCGCCCAAACATTACTCATTCTTTATCGGTTTTTACTACTTGGGAAAAAATAATATTCTAAAAATCCGAGTAAGCTTATAAAAATGAACTGATCGGCTAATTTGAAATCACATAAATATTCAACTTATTCCTTTGCTTAAATAATAAACATTGTTTTACAGACATAAAAAAAATAAAGTGAAATACTCCTCTAGATAATATGTAAAAACGGAATAAATCTTCTCTTCTATAGCATTCAACCCAAGCGAAACATGGAGCGACTCATGGTTGATCAACCTTCTACCGCAACACCTCCACATTCTAATTTAGATACAAAAACCCGTCTAAAATCAATTTTGGGCGGTTCTGCTGGCAACCTTGTCGAATGGTACGACTGGTATGTATATGCCGCATTTACGCTCTATTTTGCTCATGCTTTTTTCCCAAAAGGGAGCCAAACTGCTCAACTTCTTCAAGCAGCTGCAATTTTTGCAGTAGGCTTCCTTATGCGTCCGATTGGCGCATGGATAATGGGGATTTATTCAGACCGTAAAGGACGTAAAGCTGGCCTTACGCTTTCTGTCACCTTAATGTGTGTTGGCTCTCTACTCATTGCGGTTACCCCTTCCTACGAAAGTATTGGCGTATTTGCACCATTACTTTTGGTTATTGCACGTTTAATTCAAGGCTTAAGTGTAGGTGGTGAATACGGTGCAAGTGCGACATATTTAAGTGAGATGGCTGAAAAGAACCGTCGTGGTTTTTTCTCAAGCTTCCAATATGTCACCTTAATTGCAGGACAACTTACAGCTTTATGTGTACTACTCATCTTGCAAATGGTACTCACCGAGCAGCAATTGCATGACTGGGGATGGCGTATTCCCTTTTTCATTGGTGCACTTTTAGCAATTGTGGTATTCCGTATTCGCCGTGGGCTATTAGAAACACAATCTTTTAAAAATGCTCAAACAGAGACAGATCAGCCAAAATCAGGAATGTTTGCTTTATTTAAGCATTATCCTAAAGAAGCTTTTACAGTATTGTTCTTAACTGCTGGTGGTACACTCGCTTTTTATACTTACACCACCTATCTACAAAAATATTTAGTCAATACATCTGGTTTTACCAAACCTGAAGCGACTCAAATTACTACTTTAGCATTATTTATTTTTATGTGTTTACAGCCATTGGCGGGGGCATTATCAGATCGAATTGGGCGTAAACCACTGATGATTTTCTTCGGGGTAACAGGTGTTTTATTCACATATATTTTATTTGATGCTCTCGCAAACACGCATAACTACTGGACTGCATTCTGGTTATGCTTTGGGGGCCTGATCATGGTGACTGGCTACACTTCAATTAATGCTGTCGTGAAAGCTGAACTTTTCCCAGCACATATTCGTGCTTTGGGCGTAGCTCTCCCTTATGCAATTGCAAACACTTTATTTGGAGGAACAGCCGAATTCTTCGCATTAAGTTTTAAAGAAGCTGGTCATGAATCTTGGTATTTCATTTATGTCAGTATTATGATTTTCATTTCATTGCTGATTTATATCTTTATGAAAGACACCAAACATCATTCAAAAATCAAAGAACATTAATATTTTTATTAGAGCTAATATCATGAGCCGATGTTAGCTCTAAACTAGTGAATAACCACAAACAACGCTTCTATTTTATGAGATACTGCGTATAAGAAAATAAGGACGATACTGATGAATAAAAGTATTTTATGTTTGGCATTAAGTAGTATGTTTATTTTAACTGCTTGTCAGACTACGCCTCGACAATATAATGGTTCAACTGGCTATCAGATTGAAAACCAAACTAAAACTTCAGCGACTCTAGCTTATACTTTAGCTGGCCGTAGTAACCAGCAACTTGATGAGCGCAAATTACAACGTGCTTGTCAGAATGTGTTAGGTGCCCAGAAAGTTTATAAATTATCAATTTTAAGCATCAACGAAATTCCTAATCCAGCTAAAGATGAGCATTATGGAATTCAACTCGGTGAAACTCGCGCGTCTTTTGGCTTATCAAATACACCTAGCTTAAATAATGGTGAAGATTATGCGACACGCCAAGCACTTGAAGCACGCCCAAGTACATTGAAAGTTGTTCGTTATACTTGTTCATAACATAAAAAAGACGCTGTTCTTTTACAGCGTCTTATAAAAACTTACATTTCTAAATTCTTTTGCTTCATCCAAATCTGGCCACGTTGTCGCACTTCTTTCTTCAATTTTTTCATATTTTGGATGACTAAAATTTTTAACACGGCTATCGGCTACCCATACTTCTGGTGCAAATTTTAAAAATTCGTCTAAGAAAAAGCGGTTACATTGGTCATATAACACATCAGCAGCGAGTAAAACATCAACCTGCTCAGCTTTATATAAATCATCCAGATATTCGAGCTCTACATCATTAAGTAAAGCATTTTCACGGCAAGCATTTAGACTAACCTGATCAATATCACAGCAGATTACGCGTTTTGCTCCTGCCATTTTCGCAGCAATTGCCACTACACCAGAACCTGCTCCGAAATCTAACACCACTTTATCTTTAACATGGTGCGGCTCTGCAAGTATCCACTGAGCCATCGCCAAACCTGATGCCCAACAGAAAATCCAATACGGCGTGTCATTCCAGATACGGCGAATAACTTCGTCATCTAAACGATCAGTTGGAAAAACTGGAGGAATCAACCATAAAGAAATTGGAGTTTCTGGCAACTGTTGTGCCATTAATTCACAATGAGGAATGACTTCATGTAGGGCTTGAAGTAAATGTTCAGGGGCTTTAGACAGTTGAAAGGTGCAGCTCATAAATAAGCTCAACAATTTACAATTACTATTTGATACGCGTTAACGTCATCCGCAATTGTTCGAGGTAGGACTACATTAAACTAAAATGTTTCTGCGACTCATCTATAGCTAACCAGTAGCTGACGAGTTTTGCGGATGACAAATGGTTTTGGTTACTTTTCCCGAAAGAAAAGTAACATACGAGCTCCTAACATTTGCGTTAAACGGTAGGACGCCGTCGTGAATAAATTAAATTAACCTAAAGCTTTTTCAGCAGCTTCTACAGTTTGGCGAATCAAAGTAGTAATGGTCATTGGACCAACACCACCCGGTACTGGTGTATAAGCAGAAGCAATTTCTTCAATACCTTGTAATTGAATATCGCCTACACCGCCTCCATCACGTGGGTGGAAACCAGCATCTACAACAACTGCACCCTGTTTAATCCAGTCTTTTTGAATAAGTTCAGCTTTACCTACAGCACCAACAATAATGTCAGCCTGTTTCACAAGCTCAGGTAAGTTTTGTGTACGTGAATGACAAATCGTTACTGTTGCATTTGCTTGTAACAACATCATTGCCATTGGTTTACCTAAAATTGCTGAACGGCCAACCACAACCGCGTGTTTACCAGCAATTTCGATGTTGTTTTCTTTAAGAATTGTCATGATACCCGCAGGAGTTGCTGAACCATATGCAGCCTCACCCATCGCCATACGGCCAAAACCAAGGCAAGTTACACCATCTACATCTTTTGCTAATGAGATCGCATCAAAACACGCACGCTCATCAATTTGTGCAGGAACTGGATGTTGTAAAAGAATACCGTGAACATCTGGATTGGCATTAAGCTTTTCGATTTCAGCTAATAATTGTTCTGTTGTGGTTTCTTGTGGTAATTCGATTTTTAATGAATCCATACCTACTCGACGGCAGGCATTTCCTTTCATACGTACATAAGTTGCAGAAGCACCATCATCTCCAACCAAAATAGTCGCTAAAATCGGGGTACGACCTGTTTTTGCTTTCAAAGCTTCAACACGTACCAACAAATTTTCTTCAATTTGCTTTGCTAATGCACGACCGTCTAAAACCAATGCCACAGCACATCTCCAAGGTAGACATGAATTTAATGTGCCAATAATACATGATAATTTCGACAATTTTATTCTAGATGTTGTTTTTATGTGCATCTTCGCTCAAAACAGTATTGTTTTTTTTGTAAAGGTTGCTAATATGTGCATCACCAAATGTAGGCGGGGTGGCAGAGTGGTCATGCAGCGGACTGCAACTCCGTGGACGCCGGTTCGATTCCGACCTCCGCCTCCAAATTTGGTAAAGCCCGGGTGGTGAAATAGGTAGACACAGGGGATTTAAAATCCCCCGCCCTCAAAGCGTGCCGGTTCGAGTCCGGCCCCGGGCACCATCTTCAAGTACTGAATATGGTGTCATAAAGAATCCAGCGTAAGCTGGTTTTTTTATGCCTAAAAAAAGGGTTACCTCAGCAACCCTCTACTTTTCTATAGTTTCAAGCAGTCTTTTGATCTTGTTTTAACGGCATCAAATTTAGATCCAATACAATATCGTTTTGTCGGCTTGAATCTATCTGATATTCGGTATTTTTAATTGAATCTACAAATCTCCACTCAGAATGAACTTGTGCCTGATCTAGAGTAACCAATAAGTATCCTCGTTGATTTAAATTACAGTAGGCCAATTCATCAATTAATGTAGTAAAAGCAAATTCAAACTGTTGCAGTTGAGCCAGTGGAATACTTAAATATTTTTCTAAACCTGGAGACGATACAGAACTAGTCGCCAATTCAACTCCAATATACTTTCCTTTCTGGCTATATAAATAAGATGCCCATGCGTTATGAGTATCCCCCGCTAACACAATGATCTTTTTATTAAACTCTGCCAATTTGTCATATACAAACTCTCTCTCAGCATAGTAACCATCCCAAGCATCTAAATTGTATGGTGCCACCGTCATAATTCTTGCTTTTTCTTGAGCTGTTAATGTTGGATCATTTTGTTGCAAACGAAGTTTTAAAGTAACCAACTCGGTGATTTGTGTATTCATTTTAGCAAGTGTTTCAGGCGAAGTTCCCCCTGAAGTAATTTGCCCTAAAGATGCCAATAGCTCAGCTGGAATCCACATTTTACTCATCAAGACTTGCTGCCCAACAACATTCCATGTAGCTGTAGATTGCTTTAATTTATCGACCAGCCAATCTCTTTGCGTATAACCCATTAAAGTACGCGCTGGATTAGTTAAATCTGCCTGAAATTTGGCAATATCCAAACCAGAGGCTGTCATATAGTCTTTGTATTCAAGCTGCTTATCACGCGCAATAATACGCGTATCTAGCATGGTTAATTGGACAAGTGAACCAAAGTTAAACTGACGATAAATATTTAAATGGTCAGAACTAGAGACTGGGCGAATTGGCATCCATTCAAAATAAGCTTGTAGAGCAGCTAATTTTCTATCTGAAAAAGACCCTTCATCGCTTTGATGATTTTCCGCACCCTCACGCCAAGCATCATTCGCTAGTTCGTGATCATCCCAAATTACAATAAAAGGATGACGCTGATGAGCAGCTTGCAAATCTTTATCCTGACGATAAAGTGCATAACGTTTGCGATAATCCTCTAATTTAATAATTTCTTTATTATTATCAGCAGGTAGCATACGCCCAAGCTTTATCGCATCTTCCGCCGCATAACCATCTGCACCATATTCATAGATATAGTCCCCCAAATGGATAATGACATCGACATTCTGTTTAGCCATTTCCCGATAGACATAAAAGTAACCCGCAGGATAATTCGAGCAAGAACATACTGCAAAGCTCACTTTATTCGTAGAAGTTGGTAATGTTTTCGTCTGTCCTACTGGTGAGACTTTACTACCAAATTTAAAACGGTAGTAGTACACCGTATCTGCTTGTAACCCAGCTGCATCAACTTTCACTGTAAAGTCATCAGTCTTGCTTGTTTCAACCATTCCCGTCTTTAAATTTTGTTTAAACTGATTATCGGTTGAAATTTCCCATACAACTTTTAAGCGCACCCCAGAGTCTGTCGGTGTTACTCGTGTCCACAAAATAACTTTATCTTGTAGTGGGTCCCCGCTTGCGACACCATGAAGAAAATCTGCTTGTATTTCTGGACTTTCATCATCTGAGCCATCGTTACAACCTGTAAAAGCAATAGGTATAGATAAAGCCCCAAAACCGAATAGACTTTTTTGAATTAATTCTCGGCGTGAAATTTTCTCTGACATAAAATTCTCTAAGTTTTAAGCAATGAGTGCCTTAAACTTAAGTACATAACATGAACAGCTGATCTCAGTTTGATGAACAAATCATGACAAAAATTGGTTAATTTATATAAATACCGATAAGAACTGATTGAAAATAAAGCAAACTCTCCGATTTTCTCTTGCCAATCGCGCACTTGTCCTCTATTATTGCGCACATGCCCGGGTGGTGAAATAGGTAGACACAGGGGATTTAAAATCCCCCGCCCTCAAAGCGTGCCGGTTCGAGTCCGGCCCCGGGCACCATTTTCAACTATTGAATTTGGTGCTACAATGAATCCAGCGTAAGCTGGTTTTTTTATGCCTAATGAAAATGATCCCATGATAAGAATATTAATATTTATATCCTCTCTACTCTTTATACCTTCTATAAATGCTGGAGATATTTTTAACGGCACTATCCTATTTAAAAATAAATATTGGCATTTTATACGCTGCTCTATCACTCAAGATGACTATTTAATTGAAGCTTCTCAAGATGTGATTACTCAATTAAAAGCATTACAGCAGAAAGAGAAAAAATATTGGGTAAGCTTATTAGCAGATGTCAAAGTACAGCAGAATGGAAATTTAATATTGGAAGTTGAGAAAATAGATGAAGTTCATTTAGGGTCTTCATGTCATTTATTAGATGCACTTGAAAGCTTTGAAAATCGAGAGTAATTACCACTCTCGATTCATAACCAGCTCTTCCATTTCAAGATCTAAAAATCCTGCATCTTGCACCACCATCATCATTGCCTCCGCAATATAATCAGCAGCACTATCATCAAGCGATGAATCTAGATCTTCAAACTGGGGTTTCATTTCATTAATTTCACTTATAGTCTGATGAGCATATCGATAAACATCTTGATCAGCTAAAGCAGGCTTTTGAACTTTTTTAGCAAATTGTTCAATGAGCTGCTTAAGTTCAGCGACCAAAATATCTGGATAATATTCATCATCAAACATCGGGAGAAGTAGGTCTTCGAACATACAAAAGATTACACAACAGCAAAAACTTGCCGCTTATAACATATTTTCACAAAAATCACGAGATTTTTACCCGACTCACTCATCCACTTTATTTAAGACACCCATACCCTAGTCTATTTATACAAGGGAATTTCAAGCTTGTTGCATAGCTTGCCAAACCGAGATAGCGTCATGCATTGCTTTTACATCATGTGCTCTGACAATGGATGCTCCTTGTTGAATACTAAGCAAATGCCCAGTAACACTTCCGACAGCACGTTGATCAGCGGCAGCACCTTTTAAAGCTTCCCCGATAAACCGTTTACGAGAAAGACCAGATAAAATTGGATAGCCCAATTCATTAAGTTTCCAAAATTCTTTTAATAGTTTTAAATTTTGCTGAGCATTTTTTGCAAAACCAAATCCGGGGTCAACAATAATGTTGTGCTTTTTTACCCCAACAGCCAAAGCCTCATCAATACGTTGTTGCAACTCTTGCATCACATCAAGTGTTACATCAGCGTATTGATCCAACTGATTCATTGTGGTTGGCTCACCACGCATATGCATAATCACCACAGGGATATCTAGCTCTACAGCGGTTTTTAAAGCATTAGGACGTGTTAAGGCGCGAACATCATTCCAGATATGTGCGCCTACTGCTTTTGCTGCGCGAATAACTTCTGGCTGGCTCGTGTCGATCGATAAAATAATATTATGATGAGATAAAGCTTCCACAACAGGTACCACACGGCGCACCTCTTCTTCTACTGCAACTTCTGAGGCACCAGGTCTGGTAGATTCTCCCCCAATATCAATAATAGTCGCACCTTGCTCAATCATACTCAGTGCATAATCAACCGCTTGGTCTAATTGGTTATGCTTACCGCCATCACTAAAAGAATCTGGGGTAACATTTAAGATACCCATGACATGAGGCTGAGATAAATCTAATTGAAGCTGTCCACACTGTAAAATCTGCTTAGGTAAAGAAATTAACTGCATAAAAAGCTCCGGTTCGAAATCAGCAGCTATTTTAACAAGTATGCTTTACATGCTGTCGATTTCTTTCAGCTTTATCGAAATTTAAGACAAATAAAAAAGCCACATGATTGTGGCTTTTTTATTAATTAACTTAATTCATTGCTGGTAATGGCGGTGGAGTAGATGGACCATCTTTTGGTGGTTCAAACGCAGATACCGGATTTTCAGCAATATAAACTTTAGGTGGTTGAGGCTCACGACCCTCCATGATGTCACGGATTTGATCGCGATCAATAGTTTCCCATTCCATCAAAGCTTTAACCATTGCATGTGCGATATCTTTATTATTTTCCAAGATATCACGAGCAACTTTATACTGTTCATCTAAAATACGGCGTACTTCCTGATCAACTTGCTGTTGAGTAGCTTCAGAAATTGTACGGCTACCTACGTTACCGAAGAATCCATTTTGGTTTTCATCTTCGTAAACCATAACACCCATTTTGTCAGACATACCGTACTTCGTTACCATCGCACGAGCCATTTTTGTAGCACGTTCGAAGTCATTTGAAGCACCAGTCGATTGTTGCTGAATGAAAACTTCTTCAGCAATACGTCCACCAAACAAAATTGCAATTTCATTCAACATTTTGTCTTTATAGTGGCTAATCTGATCTTGTTCAGGTAACTGCCAAGTTACACCTAAAGCCCAACCACGCGGCATAATTGTTACCTTATGCACAGGGTCAGTACCCGGTAAAATCTCAGCAACAATTGCATGTCCAGCTTCATGGTAAGCAGTTGCACGACGCTCTTCTTCACGTAAAACCATTGATTTACGTTCAGGACCCATATAGATCTTGTCTTTTGCATCTTCAAAGTCATGCATATCGACAGTGTTCTTATTACGGCGAGCAGCAAACAAAGCAGCTTCATTTACAAGGTTTGCCAGCTGAGCACCAGAGAAACCAGGGGTACCACGAGATAAAACTTTAACATCTACACCAGTAACTGAAGGCAATTTTTTCAAATGCACATTCAGTATTTGTTCACGACCACGGATGTCAGGTAAACCAACCATAACTTGACGGTCGAAACGTCCTGGACGTAATAATGCTTTATCCAATACGTCAACACGGTTAGTCGCAGCAATAACGATTACGCCTTCATTACCTTCAAAACCATCCATCTCTACGAGCATTTGGTTCAAGGTTTGCTCACGCTCATCATGTCCACCACCTGTACCCGAACCACGGTGACGGCCTACTGCATCAATCTCATCGATAAAAATGATACATGGTGCATGACGTTTTGCTTGTTCAAACATGTCACGGACACGGGACGCACCCACACCCACAAACATTTCAACAAAGTCAGAACCAGAAATGCTAAAGAATGGAACTTTTGCTTCACCAGCAATTGCTTTGGCTAATAACGTTTTACCAGTACCTGGAGGACCAACCATAAGTATACCACGTGGAATCGTAGCGCCCAAGCGTTTGAATTTTGCAGGATCTTTTAAGAAATCTACAATTTCCACAACTTCTTGTTTGGCTTCATCACAACCAGCAACGTCAGCAAAAGTCACTTTGATTTGGTCTTCTGAAAGCATTTTCGCTTTCGATTTACCAAAACTCATCGGACCATTTTTACCGCCTGCACCACCACCCATGTTACGCATAAAGAACATAAATAACAGAATGATTAACAGTACAGGGAAACTAGCAATGAGAAGTTGCATCAAAATGCCTTGACGTTGTGGTGCTGTGCCCTCTACAACAACATTTTGCTTGTTTAAGCTTGGCATAAGTTCAGTGTCTTCAACTTGCGGACGAACAGTTTCAAACTGAGATCCGTTAGTTTTTTCACCACTAATATTTAAACCGTCAATCGTGACTTGCTTAATTTGGCCAGCATTCACCGCTGCAACAAAATCTGAATATTTCATTGCAGTAGGCTTATTGCGGTCACTGATATTACTGAAAATTAAAATCAGAACACCCAGTATTATTAGCCACAATACGGCATTCTTGAAGTAATCGCTCAAAGCTTTATTCCCATATCGATCTAATTTGATCATGCCCAATCTTGGCCGATCGTCTTAAAAACAGCAATTGTCTTGCTTGCGGATAACCTAAAAGATACAAAATGCACAATTTTTAGGAGCTTGGCAAGTAAACTTTATTGCAATGCTTTCTTACGCCCTTGTCCAACCAAAAAAACTTCTTTAGATCGTGCCCGAGAAGCTGCTGGTTTTGCTGTTTTTAACACATCAAAACTATCAACGACTTGTTTACGAAACTCATCAAATCCTGCGCCTTGGAACACTTTAACAACAAACTGTCCATTTGGACCCAAGACTTTCTGAGCAAAGTCTAAAGCAAGTTCACACAAGTAAATCTGTCGAGGTTGATCAACAGCCCTATTACCTGATGTATTGGGGGCCATATCAGAAATTACAATGTCTACTTGTCTTCCGTTTAAAATATTTAACAATTTTTCAAATACAGCTTCTTCTCTGAAGTCGCCTTGTAAGAAAGTGACATCCGGCAAAGCATCCATAGGTAAAATATCGGAAGCAATAACTAAACCCTTGCTACCAACAAGTTTCCCAGCAATTTGCGACCAACTCCCAGGAGCTGCTCCCAAATCAACCACTGTCATGCCTGGCTTGATCAACTTATATTTTTCTTGAATTTCAAGAAGTTTATAGGCTGCTCGTGCACGATATCCTTCCTTTTGTGCTTTTTTTACAAAAGGATCGTCTAGATGTTCCCTCATCCACGCACGACTACTTTTAGACAATTTTTGGTTTGTGATGCGTGTTGCCATAACTCACTAAATATCAAAAAAACTTCTGATTGCTCATTGTACGTGAAAATTACTCTCATTACAGTACGGATGTAACGTAATCTCAATAACTTTTACAGTTTTTTTCCAATAATGTTGATCGATTATTTATACAGTTTTTCGTACATTTGATTTTAAGTTTTTTGCTATACTAAGTCGTTTTTAAAATCAGGTATTTTTAATGGCCGCTTTATCTATTCATGAACGTAAACGTTTACGTCAAATTGGTCACGTGCTTAATCCGGTTGTCATGATTGGTGGACAAAGCTTAACAGATGCTGTAATCGAAGAAACGCTTCGTGCTTTAAATGATCATGAACTCATCAAAGTAAAAATTGCTGGTGAAGACCGTGAAGCTCGCGCAGCTGTAATTGATGCAATTGTAGAAGCAACTGGCGCTGAAGCTGTGCAGAAAATTGGTAAAATCGTTTTACTCTACAAAAAAGCAGCTAAGCAAAACCAACACTTATCTAACCTCGTTCGTCACGCTCACTTAGCAAACTAACTTATTGACTACTTATGGCAAGTTACGAACTTTCAGCTTTTGATCGTTTTCATGCTGTTTCTGTTGTTGGCGCAATTGAACAGCAAGCCCCGCATACATTAAATGTGGGTTTTTGGATTCGTGATCCAAACCAACTTATTATCTGGCCCCAAGAAGTCGCGGCTCATCCTCGTCAAGATTTTTTGTGGGAAGATACTTGTTTTGAAATTTTTATCGGCGTGCATGATGAAGATTTCTACCGGGAAATTAACCTTTCCCCTTCTCAAGCATGGCAGACCTACCAGTTTGAAGAATATCGATATCCAGAAAGCATGCCTCCCCTCGTTGCTTACGATATCGAACTAAATCATCTCAAGCGTACCCATTATGGTTTAAATGTAAGTCTTGATTTAGGTCAGTTTATGCAACAGCACCGTTTGAAATGGGCAAACCTTTATTTAGGTTTAACTGCTGTTTTAAAAACAAAAGATGGTATGCAGTACTATGCAATGCAGCATAGTGGCAAAAATGCTGATTTTCACAATAAACGTGATTGGCTGCATCAGTTTTAAAAAAATAAAAAAGCGAGAAATTAATTCTCGCTTTTTTATTGAATTTTATTCTTCAATTCTTAGTGATCTCTTGCTTTGTTCCAAGCCTCAACCGCATTATTTTTAGTGCGTTTTAAACTTTCACTTAAAGAATCTTTATGTTTTAAAGAAATTTGACTAATGTCACCCTTAAGTTCTTTAGTCACTTTCGTTAAATCTTCAATTAATGCAT
The DNA here is from genome assembly GCF_000588095.1 of Acinetobacter sp. 1130196. NCBI lineage: Bacteria > Pseudomonadati > Pseudomonadota > Gammaproteobacteria > Moraxellales > Moraxellaceae > Acinetobacter > Acinetobacter sp. 1130196. Next base: position 40,432 of record NZ_JFWX01000026.1, read on the forward strand.
TAATTTCAGCTTTTAATGTATTTTTCAGTTCATTTAGTCCTTCTTGAGAAGTATTGAACTGAGCTTTAATCACATCAAGACGTTGTAAAATATCTTGTTTAATCTGAGCAAACTGGTTTTGAATATTCTGATTCAATTCTTGAGTTTCAGCCTCAATTTTTTCTTCAGTCTCGGTAATTACAGCTTTAACTTGTTCTTGAGTTTCTGCAATAGCTTCTTTAACTTGCGAAGTTGCTTCATGAGCGACTTCTTTCACCTGTTCTGTTTTTTCAGCTACAACTTCTTTTACCTGTGTTGCTTTTGTACTCACTGCTTTTTTAGCTCGAGTTGTTGTTTTCGCTACAGCTTCTTTTGCTTCAGTTACTTCGGCTTTAACCGTCTCTGCTACAGACGAAGCATTCTCAGCTATATCTTTTGAAACTTGATTATTGCTCATGCTATTTCCTCATATTGTTTATTTTTTAGCTAGTATTACAATAAGTGGAATTGGCTTATTTCAGGCACCAGATTGTTAGACAATTTGCTAAAAGTATCAATTTCAGACAAGCGGATGAGTTTTTTTGCAAAAAGCAAGCAAGGAATTATATTTTTTAATCGAAAATAAATAGACTTTTTAGGGTTCCATGCGTATAATGCGCTGTTAAGTTACAAGCGGGCAGACCGATAGGGAGGGGCATGTTTTTTTAGAACATTGCCTATCTTTTTTAGGTCTACTCGCTTTTTTACAGCCGAAATTCAGGAGCTTTGGTTTGAGCACCCCCGCCATTTTAGCCCTCGCAGATGGAACGATCTTTAAAGGAACGTCAATCGGCGCAACGGGAAGTACGACTGGAGAAGTCGTTTTTAACACAGCCATGACAGGCTATCAAGAAATTTTGACTGACCCAAGTTATGCACAACAAATTGTGACATTAACTTACCCTCATATTGGTAACACTGGTTGCAACGAAGAAGACGTTGAATCTGGTCGTATCCATAAAGTATGGGCGAATGGTTTAATTATTCGTGACCTTCCACTATTACACAGCAACTTCCGTTCTGAGCAATCATTAAGTGAATATCTGCAAGCACACAATGTTGTTGCAATTGCTGATATTGACACACGTAAACTTACTCGTATTTTACGTGATAAAGGTGCACAAAATGGTTGCATCCTTGCCGGCGAAAATATTACTGAAGAAGAAGCAATTGCTAAAGCTCGCGCTTTTGGTGGTTTAAATGGTTTAGACCTTGCAAAAGAGTGCTGTGATCCAACAGGCTTTGAATGGTCTGAAGGTTCATGGGTATTAGGTAAAGGCTTTACTCAACCTGAGTTAAAATACCACGTGGTTGCATACGATTATGGTGTCAAAACCAACATCTTGCGTATGCTTGCAGACCGCGGTTGCAAACTCACTGTTGTTCCTGCTGAAACTCCGGCTGAAAAAGTATTAGCACTTAATCCAGATGGCGTATTCCTTTCAAACGGCCCTGGCGACCCAGCTGCTTGTGATTACGCTATCGAAGCTGTAAAAACTATTGTTGAAACCACAACATTACCTGTATTTGGTATCTGTTTAGGACACCAAATCTTGGCACTCGCTTCTGGTGCAAAAACTGTAAAAATGAATCATGGTCACCACGGTGCGAACCATCCTGTACAAAATCTTGAAGATGGTACAGTGATGATCACCTCTCAAAACCATGGTTTTGCTGTAGATGCAGAGACATTACCGGCTAACTTAAAAGCAACGCATAAATCATTGTTCGATGGCACCTTACAAGGTATCCACCGTACTGACAAACCAGCTTTCAGCTTCCAAGGTCACCCTGAAGCAAGCCCTGGTCCACATGATTGTGCACCTTTGTTCGATCACTTCATCGAACTTATCGAAGCATCTAAACAGTAATTACGGAGCGAATAATGCCTAAACGTACGGATATTAAAAGCATCTTAATTATTGGTGCTGGCCCGATTGTGATTGGACAGGCATGTGAGTTTGACTACTCAGGTGCTCAAGCATGTAAAGCACTTCGTGAAGAAGGCTATCGTGTTATTTTGGTTAACTCTAACCCAGCGACCATTATGACTGACCCTTCAATGGCGGATGCAACTTACATTGAGCCAATTACTTGGCAAACTGTTGCTCAAATCATTGAAAAAGAGCGTCCAGATGCAGTCCTTCCAACTATGGGTGGACAAACTGCATTGAACTGCGCACTTGCACTGGATGAAAACGGCGTATTAGCGAAATACAACGTAGAACTTATTGGTGCAACGAAAGAAGCGATTGAAAAAGCTGAAGACCGTAAACTCTTCGACATCGCTATGCGCAAAATCGGTTTGGAATGTCCAAAAGCTGCTATTGCTGAAACCATGGAAGAAGCTTTGGAAATCCAATCTCGCTTTGGTTTCCCAGTAATTATCCGTCCATCATTTACAATGGGCGGTTCAGGCGGCGGTATTGCATATAACCGTGAAGAATTCCTTGAAATTTGTGAACGCGGTTTCGACCTCTCTCCTACTCACCAGTTATTGATTGATGAATCTTTAATTGGCTGGAAAGAATACGAAATGGAAGTTGTTCGTGACAAAAACGACAACTGTATTATCGTATGTGCGATCGAAAACTTTGACCCAATGGGTGTTCACACAGGTGACTCAATCACTGTAGCACCAGCTCAAACATTAACTGACAAAGAATACCAATTGATGCGTAATGCTTCAGTTGCGGTTCTTCGTGAAATTGGTGTTGAGACAGGTGGTTCTAACGTTCAGTTCGGTATTAACCCGAAAGACGGCCGTATGGTTGTGATCGAGATGAACCCTCGTGTATCTCGTTCGTCTGCTCTTGCTTCTAAAGCAACTGGTTTCCCGATTGCAAAAATTGCTGCGAAACTAGCTGTTGGTTATACCCTTGATGAATTGAAAAATGACATCACTGGCGGCGTAACTCCTGCGAGCTTTGAACCATCAATCGACTATGTTGTAACAAAGATTCCTCGTTTTAACTTCGAGAAATTCCCACAAGCAGAACCAGTTCTTACCACTCAGATGAAATCTGTTGGTGAAGTCATGGCAATTGGCCGTAACTTCCAAGAATCTGTACAAAAAGCATTACGTGGTCTTGAAGTTGGTGTAAGCGGTTTTGATGAAAAAATCGAAGCTGGTGCAACAAACGTAAAAGAAACCATTTTAAAAGAGCTTAAAGTTCCGGGTCCTGAGCGTATTTGGTACGTAGCAGATGCATTCCGTCATGGTTTCTCTTTAGATGACGTATTTGAAGCAACTAAGATTGACCGTTGGTTCTTGATCCAAATTCAAGATATCGTTAAGACAGAAGCTCAAGTAAAAACTTTAGGTTTTGGTGATCTAACTGCTGAAAATATCCGTTCGTTCAAACGTAAAGGTTTATCTGACCTTCGTATTGCGAACCTTATGGGTATTTCTCAAAAGCAATTCCGTAAGCAACGTTGGAACTTGGGTGTTTATCCAGTTTACAAACGTGTTGATACATGTGCTGCCGAGTTTGAATCCGGTACTGCATATATGTATTCAACTTACGATGAAGAGTGCGAAGCAAATCCATCAAACCGTGACAAGATCATGGTAATTGGTGGTGGTCCAAACCGTATTGGTCAAGGTATCGAATTTGACTACTGCTGTGTACACGCTGCTTTAGCAATGCGTGAAGACGGTTATGAAACAATCATGGTGAACTGTAACCCTGAAACTGTTTCTACCGACTATGACACATCTGACCGTTTATACTTCGAACCTGTAACACTTGAAGATGTTCTTGAAATCGTACGTACTGAGAAGCCAAAAGGCGTAATTGTACAATACGGTGGTCAGACTCCACTTAAGTTAGCACGTGCTTTAGAAGAAGCTGGTACTCCTATTATCGGTACTTCTCCAGATGCCATTGACCGCGCAGAAGACCGTGAACGTTTCCAACAAATGATTCAACGTTTACAGCTTCGCCAACCAAACAACAGCATCGTAAAATCTGCTGAAGAAGGTATCTCTGAAGCTGCGAAAGTTGGTTATCCGTTAGTTGTTCGTCCATCTTATGTATTAGGTGGTCGTGCAATGGAAATCGTATATAACGAAGATGAACTTAAACGTTACCTTCGCGAAGCAGTACAGGCTTCTAATGAAGCGCCTGTTCTTCTTGATCACTTCCTTGATGATGCAACTGAAGTTGACGTTGACTGCGTATCTGACGGTAAAGATGTCGTAATCGGCGGTATCATGCAGCACATCGAACAAGCTGGTATTCACTCTGGTGACTCTGCATGTTCTATTCCTCCTTACTCTCTTTCTAAAGAAGTACAGGATGAAATGCGTCGTCAAACAGTTGCTATGGCGAAAGAACTTGGTGTAGTTGGTTTGATGAACGTTCAGTTCGCAGTTAAAGGCGATGATATTTACGTTCTTGAAGTAAACCCACGTGCATCACGTACTGTTCCGTTCGTATCGAAATGTATTGGTGAATCTTTAGCAAAAGTAGCTGCTCGTTGTATGGCGGGGCAATCTCTTGAATCTCAAGGCTTTACTAAAGAAATCATTCCAACTCACTTTGCTGTGAAGGAAGCTGTTTTCCCATTTGCTAAGTTCCAAGGCGTAGACCCAATGCTTGGGCCTGAGATGAAATCTACAGGTGAAGTAATGGGCGTTGGTAAGACATTTGGCGAAGCGTTCTATAAAGCCGTTCTAGGTTCAAATGATCGTTTACCTGGTCTACCAACTGAAGGCGAAGAAAAGATTGCTTTCTTATCTGTTCGTGAATCTGATAAGAAATATATTGCTGATATCGCTAAAAAGTTCGTAGCTTATGGCTTCAAACTGGTAGCAACAGGTGGAACGTATAAAGTACTTAAAGAAGCAGGTTTGGAATGTGAATCTGTAAATAAAGTAACTGAAGGACGTCCACATATTGTTGACCGCTTGAAAAATGGTGAAATACACCTTATTGTCAACACTACTGAAGGCAAACAAGCTCAATATGATTCTGCAATGATTCGTCGTGCTGCCCTCCAAGGCAAAGTTTATTACACAACGACTATCAATGGTGCAGAAGCAGTTTGCCAAGCCTTTGCTGTGAAATTGCCAATGGATGTATACCGCTTGCAAGATTTAACTGTAGGTTAATTTTTTTCCGATAAGTCCCGCCCCCCTCTCGGGGGGGGGGGTTTTTTTTTTTTTTTTTTTTTTTTTTTTCAACTTAAGAGGGACCGAAATGCAACGTTATCCAATGACCCCTGAAGGTAAAATCGCCTTAGAGAAAGAATTACAACATCTGAAATCTGTTGAACGTCCACGTATTACTCAAGCGATTGCTGAAGCACGTGAACATGGGGACTTAAAAGAAAACGCAGAATACCATGCTGCTCGTGAACAGCAAGGTTTCTGTGAAGGCCGTATCCAAGATATCGAAGGGAAATTGGGTGCTGCACAAGTCATCGATGTTAAAGACTTAGAACAAAACGGTCGTGTTGTATTCGGTGTTACGGTAACGATTGAAAACCTTGATACTGAAGAACGTAAGACTTATAAGATTGTTGGTGATGATGAGGCTGATTTTAAAATCAATAAAATTTCAGTAAATTCACCAATTGCACGTGGCCTTTTGGGTAAAAATGAAGGTGATGAAGTAAAAATTACCACTCCTCAAGGCGAAGTTGAATACGAAGTTGTAAGTGTAGAATATCTTTAATTTTTAATTAGATATACTTAGGCTATAAGACCCCTCAATTGAGGGGTTTTTACATTTAAGACAAATAGTAAAAAATTCACTATGCGTCTTTTAAAAAACCTGATGCAAAGATTTGAAAAGCATTTAATGCTTCAGGAAGTACCTGTTCAGGATATTCACTAGAAGCCACCCATAAGGCTGCATTCATGGCAGCACCATTTAAAAGCACTGCTGCTGCTTCTGGATCTACAATTTTAATTCGTTCCTCTATCAAAAGCTGTTCAACGCACTCACGAGTAGACTGCAAACATCTATTTTGACTTGGCCAATGCGCCGGATCACCCAACACTGCAGGGCCATCACGTAGCACAATACGCTGAAATTCAGGCTTCAAAGCATTTTGAATATAAGTCTGCCCTTCAACTAGTAATCCTTCCCAAAGATCATCAAGCTGCTCTCGATGCTGCTGGGCATATTCGGCCATCTGTGAATCAATTTGTTCTACAACTGCTGCAAATAAACCACGCTTATCGCCAAAATGATGATAAAGCGCCCCACGAGTCAATCCTGCCTCGGCCGTGAGTTTATCCATTGAAGTATCGGTATAGCCATATTCCGCAAATGCATGACGTGCTACTTCAATTAGTTTTTTGCGGGTTTCCGCCATTTTTCTTTCACGAACAGACATATATTTCACCAGCTAATCATCACAAAAAATATTAATTGACATACGCCTCGTATGTCAATTAAGTTTACATACGAGGCGTATGTGAAAATTAACCGACATTTATTGATTAGAAGTTAAATACTGAAGGAGAACAAACCTGATGAGAACTGCAATATTTCCCCAAAATCGTCATGCCTTATATCAACAGCATGGCTATTCAGCCGCAATTCAATCGAAAGATTTACTCTTTGTTTCAGGGCAGGTTGGTAGCCTTGAAGATGGCTCGCCTGTACCTGATTTTGAAAAACAGGTAACACAAGCTTTTAAAAACTTAGAAGAGACATTAAAAGCAGCAGGTTGCACTTTCGATGATATTATTGATGTCACTACCTTTCATACGGATCCCGAACGGCAGTTTGAAAGTATTATGAAGGTTAAAAATCAAATCTTTACACAAAAGCCTTATCCCAACTGGACAGCTGTTGGCGTAACTTGGTTAGCAGGTTTTGATTTTGAAATTAAAGTCATTGCACGTATTCCTCATAAGTAATGAAGACAAATTAGTACGTGCTTTAGTATTCGATTCACTAGCTGAACTAAGATTATTGGTTCAGCTTGAATCGCAATTCGGTATAATGACCTATTCCCTTTTTATATATTCCTTATGGCTGAAAAGTTAATTAACTCCCCTGTCCGCCATTGGTGCGAATTTGAATTTATTTCCAAAACTGTAAAAAATCCGAATATCCATATTAAAGGTAATTACTCTTACTACTCAGCCTATTGGGATCAAGGTTTTGAACGCTGTGTCGTACGCTATTTACACGACAAACCATCTACTCCCGATAAACCAATCGATCAGCTTTATATTGGTAATTTTGTATGTTTTGGCGCTGAGTGTGTGATTATGATGGGTGGTAATCAGCTTCATAGACCAGACTGGATTTCGACTTTCCCTTTTGATACCCGCAGTTTTTTAGCAGCTGGCGACACCATCATTGCAGATGGTTGTTGGATTGGAAGCCGTGCCATGATTATGCAAGGTGTAAAAATTGGTGAAGGTGCTGTTATTGCAACTGGAGCCATCGTAACAAAAGACGTCCCACCCTATGCAATTGTAGGTGGAGTTCCGGCAAAAGTTATTAAATACCGTTTTCCTCAAGAACAAATCGACAAACTACTTGCTTTAAAACTTTATGATTTAGATGAAAAACAAGTTTTAAAAATGCGTGAATATTTGCAAACTGATGATATTGACGCTTTAACAATCCATATTGAAAATTTAAGAGATAAGTAAAATATATTCTCAAGTTTTTCTTGTTTAAAAATCACAAATGATTACGTGGCCGAATTTAAATCGTAAGAAAAGAAGTATAAAGTATTGAATAAATAAGTATCATTACAATAAGGAACATTCTCATGTTATACCAACATATTCTTGTACCAATTGACGGTTCTGAAACTTCTATGGTTGCGATGAAAGAAGCAATCAAACTTGGCAAAGCATTAAATAGTAAAATTACTATCGTACAGGTCATGGCACTTGATCCAATTATTGCAGATCTTTATGTAAAGACTGGCCAAACCAATGAACTAATTGAGCGGACTAGAACATACTTACTTGATATTTTAGAACAAGCCAAACAACAGTTTTTACAAGAAGGTCTTAGCGTAGAAACCAAATTACTTGAAGGTTTCGTTGTGCATGAAGAAATTATTCAAGCTGCACAAGAGCTTAATGCTGACTTGATTATAATGGGCTCTCATGGCCGTACAGGCGTAAGAAAACTTGTATTAGGAAGTGTTGCACAAAAAGTTTTAGGTGAAAGCCATATTCCTGTTTTAATTGTTCGCTAAAAAATGCCTGTCTGGCTCAATTCGGCCAGATAGGCACCTATTTTTTAAAAGGAATAACGTCTTCTCTTGATTGCTCAACTGTTATTGTTTTTTTACTTTTAAAAGCATCCCAAGAATAATTTTTATAATTTAACTGCCATAAATAGTAAGATTGACCGATATCTTTAAACCTAATATTTAATGTCATCCATGTTTCATCATGGCAATGCTGTGACTTCTTATACTCTCGTTCTGAAAAACATGCCCGAATCATTTTACTCGAAGAAAAATTAATATCTTTTAAGGCAACTTGATACTGCCCTTTAGACTTAAGCTCAATAAAATCAGCGTTTTCCTCAAAGCGTCCTCCTCCAGAATAACCAGTAAACCATGTGTTTAGCACTGCTATCGCATGCTCATTTTTATTGAGTGGATATAGTGCTGGAAAGATTTTGAGTCCATTAGGGCCTAAATCATCAGAATGTGGCTCTTTATTACTATGTTCATAATTTTTAAAATTCCACTGATTCAGCACTGTATATTGATTATTTTGCTTTTTAACTTCAGCAAGTTGTGGAGTTCCATCTATTAAATAATAAATCTGATCTTGTGTGTTTTTGGCTTTCCATAGCTTAGCTTCATCGCTACATTTATGACTTAACTGCTGACAAATCGAATGTATATCTTGTAATGAGACTTTTACATTTATAAAAGGTTGAGCTGAAATAGCCTGCTCTGCAAAACTCGATTGCACTGTTAAACCTAGTAATAATATGGCTAGACTCTGCCATTTATAATTCTGCATTTGTATTTGTTCTCTATTAATAATTTTAAGGTTGCCATGCGAACTGCTTTAAGTTCACTTTGCCATTCAACAAATAGACTCCTTCAGCTTCAAGCTTTAACTGCTGAACATTTTCACCTTTTTCATTAAACTTACTTAGGCTAATTTTACCTTGTGAGTTAATAACACGGTACCAAGGAACTTGATGATCTGCATCAAGATGCTTAAGAACATAACCTACTAATCTGGCGTGTTTGGGTAACCCTGCCATACGTGCTATTTGTCCGTAAGTTGCTACTTTTCCATATGGAATTAGAGCAATCACTTCTAAAATCTGTCGATGTAGTTCATACTGAGTTGTCAAAATGGAATCCATAAAAATTGACATCGTTCATATCATATAAAAATTTACTTTAAATCTCTTTAAAAGAATATGCAGAGACATTGCGATGAATATGAAAAAAACCTTACTGATGATTACAGGGACACTTCTGTGTGTTTCTTGTACGACCCGCCCTCCTCTACAAACGCCAGATTTATCAGAGGAACCTGCCAATAATAGACCTGTAGTTCCAGTTACTTTCGTTTTTACTACAGACAATCCTTCTGCTGCACGCTTTGATAACCTTACACAAATGCGAAAAGAAGTCCGCATCTTAAATAAATATTATTTAGATGACCAAGGCAATAAAATCTTTAATTTCAAATTAAACCGTTATATTTCTTACCAAGATTTTTCAAAAATGCATTGCGAACTTGGTAATGAAATAAACCAAGCTCGTCCTATTTCCATAGGCTCGATCCCTGCAAGTGTGAATGCATGCTTTCCTAAACGAACAGCACGTAAAGAGGTCATAGTCTTTATATACGATGCGTATTCAAAAAACTTAGAATTTGATGATGTTACTAGTCGTACATTCCGTAATAATGGAAAACCCTTTATTTTATTAGACTGGAATCGATTAAATTACAATATTCAAGCGGGTAGTATTCATGAAATGGGCCATGCTTTCGGCTTAAAACATGTATGTGTACCTAATGCAACTAAAACCACCCCCACCAATATTATGGCCAGTGCTGAGTGTAAATTAGGCAGTGGCGGCTTAAGAAATTTGGGGTTTACTCAAACACAGCTTCAAACCATCTTATCAACTTATAAACAATATTCTTAAAATTTAATTTCAACATATCTCCCCAAGTTATCTTGGGATGCCATGTAATTCTCATGGGTCAGTAAAGATGTCATATAAGTACTGGCCTTTGAGAAATCTTCAATATCTACTGGATACGGTTGCCAAAAAGTTTTTAAGTTATCCGTATAAATTGGATAAAGACGAAGTAAGTCATTTGCCAAATCGAGTTTGGCTATACAACCAAATGGCAAAGCATTTTGCTGTTCATATTCTCCATCACTATTAAACACAGCATTACCAATACCAAACACAACAGGCTTTTGATTGATGATCTGGATTGGCTGAATAGTATGAGCGCCATGACCAACTATAAGATCAGCTCCTGCTTGAGTAAGAATAGTCGCGAGTTTAGTTTGGTCTTTTGTAATAGGCTTAAAGTCGATACCCCAATGACAAATAACAATAATTTTGCGCTCTGGATGATTCTGCTTATAACGCATTATTTGTTCAAGTAAAACACCATTTAAACAAGCTACTCCACTTTTTGCACCTAGTGCATAAAAGTCATAATCCAGATAAGCACTGTCTCTATGCCAATAACCATTAAAAATCGCATAGTGCTTAGCTTCAAAAGCTATTTCAAAGTAATTGTGAGCAACTTTTTGGTTCAGTCCAGCGCCAATATAAGCAATACTCGCCTGATCCAACTGTTGTAATGTATGGGCTACTCCTTCATCGCCATAATCCTTCAGATGATTGTTCGCCAACACCAAATAATTCAAATGAATGCTCTTAAACTCTTCTAATGTTTTTTTAGCGTCGGCTTTTAGAATGAATGGCTTTTTATCTTTTAACGGCGATTGATTTTCTAAAGAAAAGACTGCTTCAAAGTTAGCTATGTTTATGTCATTTTTACCTAAAAATGGCTGTATTTTTTCAAATGAATAGTGATATCCATACTGCTGTAAAGCATCTGTTTGTCCTCTAGACTTACGCTTTTCAGTGTACATTTCACCGAAATAGGTATCTCCCAGAATATTGATAATGCCTGTTTGAGAAGAACATTTTTTTGCCTCGACATACTTTTCTTGAAAAAAATGGTAGTACGGAACCAAATGCTCAAGACGGTGAATATCATCTAAAAAAGAGAAAATTCCAATGCTCTGATTCTGTTCAGAATAAGTGATATAAATCTGTCTAAAGGTATGTGAGAGATATAAAACCGAGGTGAGTACTGGATGAGCAAGCAAAGGCGTAATCGGTTGATATACTTTATTTTTAAAAAAAAGTGTTTTGATAAAGAAAAGGTTCTTTAACTCGGCTGGATAGCTATAAATATTTTTTGCCAACAAAAATAGATTTTTTAATTGATTAGGTGCTTTTAAAGTTAATTTGTAGTTTTCCGCTCTTTTAGACAAGATCAATTGAGCTTGCTCAACGGAATCAAACAGTATATTGCTTAAGGCATCTTTAACATCATTTGCCTGAGTAAAAATTAAGAATTGTAAAAGCTGGGCAAATGTATAAGATTCATTTTTTTCCAAGCCCAAATATTGTTCACCAATTTTCTTATTTTTTTGTTCAGAAACCCGATAGACTTTATCAGCTTGAACTTTTTTTTGATGGAATTGTTCTAATGCATAATCAATCAATAATAAAGTAGAAATGTCTCCATCAATTTCAAATGTCCAAATTGCCTCTTCAAATTGGGCATGATCAAGAGCGGCTAGCAGCTTAATTTCAAATAGAGGATCAGTCATATCTCCTCTCCTTCGAAATCTTTTACGTAGGCAATGTAGCCAGACAAGTTATGTTCCTGATCATCAATTCTTACTCTAAAGCGATCATGTCGTACATAAAAAGCATTTAATATTTTATCTGGACGCGCCATGTACATCGCTATTTCCGGATGGCTTTGTTGCATAAACATTCAAAAGCTGAGTTCTCCCCAATCCATTCAAATTTAAGACACAACTTGGGTGCGAGGTCTACCTAATTCCGTAAATCTATTCAGAACTGCCACACGCGCATGAATTTCATTGACCTGACTTTGAAAATGTCTTGCCGTCAGCCTATCACCTAATAATTTGATGCAATGCATCTTGGTTTCCACCAAACTACGACGGTGATAACCCGACCATTTTTTCCATAGGGTTCTGCCTAAATGTTTAACCGTTTGAAGTAACTCATTTCGTTCTATTGAACTTATTTTAGAATCTTTCCAGGGCTTGGCATTCTTTCTGGGTGGAATTACTGCATGTGCTTGACGATCTGAAATCACTTTTCTGCAGCACTTCGTGTCGTACGCGCCATCGGTATAGACAGAATCTATTCGCTCATCTAGTGGAATTTGATCCAGTAAATCACCTAGTACTTGTGAATCACTGACATTATTTGTAGTAAGCTGAACGGCACGTATTTGCAGTGTTTCAGCATCTATACCAATATGCAGTTTACGCCATTGCCGACGGTATTCAGGCTGATGTTTTTTACGCTTCCATTCGCCTTCACCTAAAAACTTTAAACCCGTAGAGTCGACAAGTAGGTGTAACCCATCATGACTTTTCTGATAGCTTATCGCAATATCAATATGCTTTTGTCGTCTACAAAGGGTGGAGTAATCTGGTGCTGTCCAATTCAAGCCACAGAGTTTAATCAGGCTTTGAACAAAGCCAGTAACCATACGTAAAGAAAGACGGAATAGAGATTTGATCATTAAACAGCATTGAATCGCTGTATCGGAATAAGTTTGATTTCGTCCTTGCTTGCCTTGTGGTTGTGCATACCATTGCGTCTTAGGATCAAACCAGATTGAAATATTTCCTCGCTTGATTAAAGCTTGGTTATACGAGGACCAATTGGTTGTACGATAGATTTTAGGTGTAGGCTTCTTCATCTGG